>DASWJA010000066.1:0-10940 GCA_036397375.1 Candidatus Limnocylindria bacterium | reverse complement strand
TGGACCATGCGCCAGTACGCCGGGTTCACCTCGCCCGCGGAGTCGAACCGGCGCTTCCGTGACCTGCTGGCGAGCGGCCAGACGGGGCTGTCGGTGGCGTTCGACCTGCCGACCCAGATGGGATACGACAGCGACGACTCGCGGGTGGCCGGCGAGGTGGGCCGGGTGGGGGTGCCGATCGACACCGTCCATGACATGGAGCGCCTGCTGGACGGGATCGACCTGGGCGCGGTCAGCACCTCGATGACGATCAACGCCACCGCGGCCATCCTGCTCGCACTGTACGAGGCCGTCGGTCGCCGCCAGGGGGTGGAGCCGGCCCGCCTGCGGGGGACGGTCCAGAACGACATCCTCAAGGAATATGTTGCGCGCGGGACCTACATCTTCCCGCCCGGCCCGTCGCTGCGGCTGGCGACCGATGTCATCGCCTACTGCCGGGCGGAGCTGCCCCAGTTCAACCCGATCAGCATCAGCGGCTACCACATGCGGGAGGCCGGGGCGACCGCGGTCCAGGAGCTGGCTTTCACGGTGGGCAACGCGATCACCTACGCCGATGCGGTCGTGGCGGCTGGCCTCGCCTTCGACGAGTTTGCGCCCCGCCTGTCGTTCTTTTTCGCCGCACACAACGACCTGTTCGAGGAGGTTGCCAAGTTCCGGGCCGCGCGCCGGCTGTGGGCGCGGGTCGCCCGCGACCGGTACCACGCCACCGACCCGCGGAGCATGACCCTGCGCTTCCACGTCCAGACTGCCGGCTCGACGCTGACCGCCCAGCAACCGGAGACGAACACTGTCCGAACGACGGTCCAGGCCCTGGCCGCGGTCCTGGGCGGGACGCAGTCGCTCCACACCAACGCGATGGACGAAGCCCTCGGGCTGCCGAGCCCCGAGGCGGCCCGGCTGGCGCTCCGGACCCAGCAGGTCCTGGCCTACGAGTCGGGGCTCAGCGCGCCCATCGACCCGCTGGGCGGTTCGTGGTACGTCGAGGCCCTGACCGATGAGCTCGACGAACGAGCCAGCGCCGAGCTGGTGCGCCTGGACGAGATGGGTGGACCGCTGGCCGCCCTGGAGGCCGGTTACCAGGCCGGCGCCATTGCCGACGCGGCCTATGCAGACCAGCGAGCATTCGAATCCGGTCAGGCAGTCGTGGTGGGCGTGAATGCGTTCGTTGAGCCCGGCGAGGAAGCCGCCCGCCCGCAGCCGCAGCGCATCGACCCCGAGGCGGAGCGCAGCCAGGCCGAGCGGACGCGCGCCGTCCGCGCCGCCCGTGACCCCACGACCGCGGCCGCGACCGTGGAGGCCCTCGGTGCCGCGGCGGGCGGGACCGAGAACCTGTTGCCGCGGATCCGCGCCTGCGTCGAGGCCGACGTCACCCTGGGCGAGATTGCCGACGCCCTGCGCGCCGCGTGGGGAGAGCACCGGCCGTGATCATCGACCACGTCGCGGTGGTCGTGCGGTCCATCGATGAGGCACTGCCGCGCTACCGGGAGCTGTTCGGGCTGGAGTCGTCTGACGGGGTGCGGCCCGTCGCCGCCCAGGGGGTTCGGATCTGCTTCCTGCCTACCGGCCCGGCTCCTGCCGCTCGCCTGGAGCTGATCGAGCCCACCGACCCCGGCAGCGGCGTGGCCCGCTTCCTCGACTCGCGGGGCGAGGGGCTCCACCATGTCTGCTTCGGCACGACGACCCTGGTCCAGGAGCTGGCCCGCCTGGAATCCGCCGGGGCCGAGCTGGTCGACCACGTTCCGCGTCCCGGCGCCGAGGGGTCGGTGGCCTTCATTCATCCGCGGACGCTCAATGGGGTCCTGTGGGAGCTCCTCGAGCGCGGGACGCCGGAGGACGGCGGCTAGGCCACTCCGGCCTCGCGGAGCAGTGCCGGGATCTGGAGCGGGGAGTCGGCGACCCGGACGCCCGCGTCGCGCAGGGCGGTCCGCTTCGACTCCGCGGTCCCGGTCCCGCCCGAGATGATCGCTCCGGCGTGGCCCATGCGTCGGCCCGGCGGCGCCGTGCGCCCGGCCACGAAAGCGGCCACCGGCTTGGACATCGTCTGTGCGATGTGCTCGGCCGCGCGTTCCTCCTCGTCGCCACCGATCTCGCCGATGAGCACGACCGCATCGGTCAGGGGGTCGGCCTCGAACAGGGTCAGGATCTCGATGAAGCTGGTGCCCACGATCGGGTCGCCGCCGATCCCGACGCAGGTCGATTGACCGATCCCCTCATCGGTCAAGGCCTCGACCACCTCGTAGGTCAGGGTGCCGGATCGGCTCACCAGACCCACCCGTCCCCGCCGATGAATGTTGCCGGGGATGATCCCGACCTTGGCCTCGCCGGGAGTCGTGGCGCCGGGGCAATTGGGACCGATGAGGCGGACGCCCTGGGCGCGCAGGACGTGGTACACGCGAAGCATGTCCAGGGCCGGGATGCCCTCGGTGATGCAGAAGATGAGGCCGATCCCGCTCGACGCGGCCTCGAAGATCGCGTCCGGGGCGAAGGCCGCGGGGACGTAGATGACGCTCGTGTTGGCCCCCGTCCGGTCGACCGCCTCGGCGACCGTGTCGAAAATCGGGACCCGCCCGTTGAACGTCTCCTGGCCGCCCTTGCCGGGGGTGACTCCCGCCACCACCTGCGTGCCGTAGTCCAGCATTGCCTGGCCGTGGAACTGACCCTCACGGCCGGTGATGCCCTGGATCAGGAGTCGCGTGTCGCGATCGACGAGGATGCTCATCGGCCCTCGCCGGCCGTGGCCGCGGCGACGGCCATGGCTGCCGCCTCGTCCAGGGTGTAGGCCGTCTGCAGGTCCGCCGACTCGAGGATGAACGCCGCCTCGTCGGCGTTGGTGCCCACGATTCGGACCACCATCGGCACCTGGCGCTCCAACCCCGCCCGGGCCTCGACGATGCCCTGTGCCACCTCGTCGC
Organism: Candidatus Limnocylindria bacterium; assembly: GCA_036397375.1. Classification (GTDB taxonomy): domain Bacteria; phylum Chloroflexota; class Limnocylindria; order QHBO01; family QHBO01; genus DASTEQ01. The sequence goes on along the minus strand of DASWJA010000066.1, from coordinate 8,028 downwards.
CCCGCGTGATGCCGCCGAAAATGTTGATCAGGACGGCGCGCACGTTGGGGTCGGCCAGGATGATCCGGAACGCGGCCGCCACCCGCTCATGTCGTGCCCCGCCGCCGATGTCCAGGAAGTTCGCCGGCTCGCCTCCGGCCAGCTTGACCAGGTCCATGGTGGCCATGGCCAGCCCGGCGCCGTTGACCATGCAGCCGATGGTGCCGTCGAGCTTGATGTAGCTGATGCCGGCCTCGCGGGCTGCCGCCTCGGCCGGCTCCTCCTCGGCCGGGTCGCGCAGCTGCTCCAGATCGGGGTGCCGGGCCAATCCGGAGTCGTCCAGGACGATCTTGGCGTCCAGCGCCACCAACCCGTCGGAGGTGAGCGCCAGCGGGTTGATCTCGGCCAGCTCGGCATCGGTCTGCACGAACGCCTCGACCAGGCCTGTCAGGGTCGCGGCGAAGGTCGCGCGATGCGCCTCGGGAATGGCCAGGAAGAAGCTGACCGCGCGGACGTTGTGGGGCTGGAGCCCGATGAGCGGGTTTAGCGGCAGGCGCAGGACCGCCGCCGGGTCGGTCTGCGCCACATCCTCGATGTCGATCCCGCCCTCGGCGCTGGCAATGACGGTCACGGCCCTGGCGGCTCGATCCAGGATGACGGCGAGGTAGTACTCGTGGGCGATGACGACGGATGGAGTCACGAGGACGGTGTGAACGGGCGCCCCGGCGATGCGCAGCTCCAGGATCTCCGCCGCGCGCGCCTCGGCCTCGGCCGGGTCGGCGGCCAGCTTGACGCCGCCGGCCTTGCCCCGTCCGCCCGCGAGGACCTGCGCCTTGACGACCACCGGCACCCCGAGGCGCTCCGCCGCCGCGCGGGCCGCGGCGGGCGTGGTCGCGATCTCGCCGGGGAGCGTCGGGATGCCGTGGCGGGCGAGGATCTCCTTGCTGCGGAACTCCTGGAGCTTCACGGCCCGGAGCGTACCCGACCCGCCGCGCGGTCGACCGGCCACCGGACGCGAGCCGGGCTGCCTACACTTGGGACGTGACCTACCAGGTGACCCTCATCCCCGGTGATGGGATCGGACCCGAGATCTCGGCCGCCGCCCGCGAGGTGCTCGAGGCCACCGGACTGGCCTTCGAATGGGACGAGCAGACGGCGGGAGAGGCCACCCTGGCCAGCGAGGGGAACCCGCTGCCGGATCGCGTCATCGACAGCGTGCGACGCACCCGGGTCGCACTCAAGGGGCCGATCACGACCCCGGTGGGAATGGGGTTCCGCAGCGTCAATGTCGCCCTCCGGCGGGCGTTGACCCTGTTCGCCAACGTGCGACCCGCCCGCAGCATCGTGGGCGTCGCATCCCGCTACTCCGACGTCGATCTGGTCATCGTCCGCGAGAACACCGAGGACCTGTACGCGGGAATCGAGCGCATGGTCAGCGAGGGCCATGCGGAGAGCATCAAGATCATCACCAGTGCGGCGTCCGAGCGGATTGCCCGCTACGCGTTCGAGTACGCGGTGCGGAACGGGCGCAAGGTCGTCACCGCCGTCCACAAGGCCAACATCATGAAACTCACCGACGGCCTGTTCCTGGACAGCTGCCGGCGGGTGGCGGCGGACTACGAGGGGCGGATCGGGTTCCAGGATCGGATCGTGGACAACATGTGCATGCAGCTGGTCCAGAAGCCGGAGGCGTATGACGTCCTGGTGGCCCCCAACCTGTACGGGGACATCATCAGCGACCTGACCGCCGGCCTGGTCGGCGGGCTGGGCCTCGCCCCGGGCGCGAACATCGGGGAGGAGGCGGCCGTCTTCGAGGCGGTCCATGGATCGGCCCCGAAGTACGCCGGCCAGGACCGGGCGAACCCGACCGCGCTCATCCTGTCCGGCGCGCTCCTGCTCCGGCACATCGGCGAGACGGCGGCCGGCGCCGCGGTCGAGGACGCCGTCCGGGCGGTCATCGGCGAGGGAGCGATCCGGACCGCCGACCTGGGTGGGACGTCCGGCACCCGAGCCTACGGCCAGGCGGTGGCGGCCCGGGTCCAGGCCCTGAGATCCGCCGCATGACGTTCGCGTCGCGGCTGGCTCGGGCCCAGGCCCGCGTGGTCAGCTACCGGGTGTCCTGGGCCCAGCTCGCATGGTTCGGTCATCGGCTGTCGGGGATCGGCGTTCTCGTCTACCTGTTCATCCACATCGTGGAGACGTCCATGGTGACCCTGGGCCCGACCGTGTACGACGCGACGCTGGGGCTGTTCCGCAACCTCCCCATCCGCCTCGGCGAGATCGTACTCATGGCCGCCCTGGTGTACCACTCCCTGAACGGGCTGAAGGTCATCCTTCTCGATTTCTTCCCGACCACGACCGCGTGGTACCGGCCGCTCACCTACGGGGTGGTCATCGCCACCCTGACGGCCATGATCCCGCTGTCTCTCGTGATGTTGGCGCCGTACGCGCCATGGTGATCCGATGAGCGTTGGGCGCACGGTCTGGCTCGGCAACCCGCCGGCCCGCCAGCCGCGCCCGGTAGGGCCGGGGCGCGAGCGGTTCTGGTGGTGGTTCATGCGGCTCAGCGGCCTGGCCCTCGTCTTCCTCGCGCTGGGCCACATGCTGATCATGCATGTCCTCGTCCAGCTGTCCGGCCAGGAGGTCAGCTTCGCCTTCGTCACCAGTCGCTGGGGGACCCCGTTCTGGCGCATCTACGACGCCCTGCTGCTGGTCCTGGCGCTTGTCCACGGGGTGAACGGGGCGCGGGTCGTCATCACCGACCTCGTACCGCGCGGATCGGTCCGCACCCTGCTCGTGGGCGGACTGGGGCTGCTCGCGGTGGCCTGGCTGCTGCTCGGGCTGTTCGTGGTCGTGTTCTTCAACCCGGACCAGGCACCCGCCGTCGGCCCGTTCTCGTGAGCAGCCGCCCATGAGCGTGCCCATGATCGGGCGCGGACCCACGGCGGCCCCCCGCGTCCATGTCCTGGACGCGGTGGTGGTCGGCGCCGGGGGCGCCGGCCTGTATGCCGCCCTGGAGCTCAAGCGAAAGCTCGGGACGGCGGGTCGGGTGGGAGTCGTCTCCAAGCTGTACCCCACCCGATCCCACACCGGGGCGGCCCAGGGCGGCGTGTGCGCGGCGCTGGGGAACACGGAGGAGGACCACTGGGAGTGGCACTGGTGGGACACCGTCAAGGGCGGGGACTACCTCGTCGACCAGGACGCGGCCGAGGTCATGTGCCGCGACGCGGCGCAGACCATCCGCGACCTCGAGCACCTGGGGCTGCCGTTCGACCGCACCCCCGACGGGCTGATCGACCAACGTCGATTTGGAGGGCACTCGCGAAACCACGGCGAGGGACCGGTCCGCCGTGCCTGCTACTCGGCCGACCGCACCGGGCACGCCATTCTCCAGACCCTGTACCAGCAGTGCATCCGCCACGACGTGACGTTCTTCGACGAGTACCAGGTCCTCGACCTGCTCATGCCGGAGGGATCCGGCGGCCATGTCAGCGGGGTCCTCGCCCTCCAGCTCGCGACCGGGGAGCTGACGGTCTTCCTGGCCCGCGGGGTGCTGTTCGCCACCGGCGGATTCGGGATGGTCTACAAGGTCACATCCAACGCACACACCCTGACCGGGGACGGGGTGGCGATCGCCTACCGGCGCGGCCTGGCGCTGGAGGACATGGAGTTCTACCAGTTCCACCCCACCGGTATGTATCGGCTCGGGTTCCTGCTCTCAGAGGCCATGCGGGGTGAGGGCGGAATCCTGCGCAACGGTGAGGGCGAGCGCTTCATGGAGCGCTACGCCCCGACGATGAAGGACCTGGCCGGTCGCGACGTGGTGAGCCGCAGCATCTACCAGGAGATCGCCGCCGGGCGAGGGATCAACGGCGGGGACTTCGTCCATCTCGACGTCCGCCACCTCGGCGCCGAGATCCTCGATCACAAGCTCCCCGACATGGCGGGCTTCATCCGGACCTACTTTGGGCTCGAGCCATTGACCGATCTGGTCCCCATTCAGCCCACCGCCCACTACGCGATGGGGGGCATCCCGACCGATCTCGACGGCCGGGTCCTGGCCGATGCCGACGGCCGGGTCGTGCCTGGCCTCTTCGCCGCCGGCGAGTGCGCCTGCATCAGCGTCCACGGCGCCAATCGGCTGGGAACCAACTCGCTGCTCGACATTCTCGTCTTCGGCCGGCGGGCGGGCGAGGCCATGGCTGACGGGCTGCGCGAAGCGCCCTCGCCCGGACGGGACCATGAGGCCGAAGCGCGATCCGCGGCGCAGCTCGGCGAGCTGCTGCGCACCACTGACGGCGAGCGGCCGGCCACGATCCGAGGGGAGCTGCGCGAGCTGATGTTCACCGACTGCGGGGTGTATCGCAGCGGGACGGGGTTGGCCACCGGACGGGCAGGCGTGGCCGCCCTGCGTGACCGAGCGCGTCGGCTGCGGCTCGACGACCACGGCGTGCGGTACAACACGGACCTGACCGATGCGATCGAGCTGGGGTTTCTGCTCGACTGCGCGGAGGCCATGGTCATCTCGGCCGAGGCGCGGACCGAAACCCGCGGCGCCCACGCCCGGGAGGACTTTCCCGAGCGTGACGATGCGCTCTGGATGCGCCATACCTTCGCCACCCGCCAGCCGGACGGGACGGTCGCGCTGACCTACAAGCCGGTCACGGTCACCGAATACCAGCCCGCTCCCAGGGTGTACTGACCGATGGACGTCGAGCTGCGGATTCGGCGCTTCAACCCGGAGGCGGATGCGGAGCCCCACTGGGAGTCCTACGCCCTGCAGGCCGAGTCATCGGACCGCGTGCTTGATTTGTTGCACCAGGTGAAGTGGTTCCAGGACGGGACGCTGACCTTCCGCCGGTCCTGTGCCCACGGGGTTTGCGGATCGGATGCGATGCTGATCAACGGCCGCAACCAGCTGGCCTGCGCGGTTCTCGTCCGCGACGCGGGCGCGAGCATCTCGGTCGAGCCGATGCGTGGACTGCCGGTGGTCAAGGACCTGCTGGTGGACCAGGAGGGATTCTGGGAGAAGTACCGCGCCGTCATGCCCTATCTGGTCAACGACGATGTCCCGGAGGACGGAAGGGAACGCCGCCAATCGCCCACCGAGCGGGCCGCATTCGAGGACACCAGTCGCTGCATCCTGTGTGCGGCGTGCACCACCGCCTGCCCGGTGTTCTGGACCAACCCGGACTACGTGGGCCCGGCCGCGATCGTGAACGCGCATCGGTTCATCTTCGACAGCCGCGATACTGCCCACGCCGAGCGCCTGGAGATCATGGCCGACGCGGACGGCGTATGGCGCTGCCGGACCGTGTTCAATTGCGTGGAGGCCTGCCCGCGCGGCATCAACGTCACCCGCGCCATCATGGAAGTGACCGGCGCCATCGGGGAGCTGCCTGCGTGACCCGCCTGCTGATTCACACCGACGGGGCAGCCCGCGGCAACCCGGGACCGGCGGGCCTGGGGGCGGTACTCCAGGATGTCGAGACCGGGGAAACGGTTGCCGAGCTGGCGCGGTACCTCGGGACGCAGACGAACAACGTGGCTGAGTGGACGGCTGTCCAGGACGCGCTGGAAGAGGCACTCCGGCGCGGCGCGCGTCAGGTCGACCTGCGCACCGATTCGCAGCTGGTGGCGCGCCAGATCAGCGGACGCTATCGGGTCAAGCATCCAAACCTGAAGCCGATTCACGCGCGGGTCATGGCCCTGCTGGCGCAGTTCGAGGCATACACGGTCGGCCACGTGCCGCGCGAGCGCAATCGCGAAGCCGATCGCCTCAGCAACGTCGCCATCGACCGGCGCGTATGATGCGGGCCCTGGAGGCGGCCGGACGGCCGCGGACGCGATCGTCGAAAGGCGGCGTTCGAGGAAAGTCCGAGCTCCACAGAGCAGGTTCGCGGGTAACACCCGTCCGCCGCGAGGCGAGGACCAGCGCCACAGTGACGATGCCCGCGCAAGCGGGAGTGAAACGGGCAAGCTCGAGCCGGAGCAAGACCGAATAGGAGGGCGAAAAGCGGCTTTCGGGCCGCAGCAGGTGGCTCGCTCAGCCCTCGGGTAGGTCGCCCAGATGGATGGCCGTCCCCGGACCTCGGTCCGGGACAGAACTCGGCTTACAGGCCGCTCTCCAGGGCCTCAGTCCTCGTCCGCGCGCCAGATGCCCTTTGCCGTACAGGCGTTGCAGATCGGCCTGGCCTCCGTGAAGGTGCCCAGCGGGAGCGGGTAATCTGGCCCGCCCAGGAGGCAGGTGACGTCTACCGCGCGCCCCCCAGGGACCGGGGTGATGGCCACGTGACGCACGCTGCAGCGACGGATCTGGCCCGCGCGAGGGATGGGGATCCGCTGTGGCGCGTCGGAACGTTCGACCGCCATAAGGCTCCGAGCCTGCGCCGCCGATGGGTCAGGCTCAATGGCGAGTTGGTACCAGGCGGGGAAACTCGCTCGAGCGGTTCGAACCCGGGCCTTCGGAGCAGTATCCTCGCACCATGTTCAGGCGGGGCAACAAGGCGGCCGAATCGGCGGCCGAGACCGAGCAGAAGGCGCTGTTCGAGCGACTCGCCCAGCGACCGGAGAACGTCTGCCCGTTCCTGGGGCTGGCCGCGTCCCGGGCGGACTACCAGGAAATGGCGACCGACGACCACCGCTGCTATGCCTTCGGCGACCCGGAGCCGATCTCCGGGGAGCAGCAGCGCAACGTCTGCCTTCAACGGGGCTATGCCAACTGCCCACGCTACCTGCGTGGCGTGCTCGTCATCCCGACCGACGAGTTGGAGGCGCTCCGGCGGCCCTCCCAACGGGTACCGCCGCCCCCGCCACCCCCTCCGCGGCCGGTATCGGTCCCGGGAGCTGGAGGACGGCGACGCACCGTCCTCGCCCTGCTCGTGGTGCTCCTCCTGCTGGGCGGGGGCGCAGGGGCATGGTGGGTGCTGGCCGGCCCCGGCGCGGTGGCCATGGAGACGCCGACGCCCATCCCGTCCCGGACGAGCGAGCCAAGCCCATCTGAGGCCGAACCCTCGTTCTCCGTCACTCCATCCCTGGCCCCGACGCCGGAACCAGGCGATGAGTTCATCCGCTATGAAGTGACCGTCGGGGCGGGCGATAACGATGTCTTCCGGGTGGACGAGGCCGGGAACATTGTGGACGAGTCAGTAGCCACCTTCTCCGGCGCCAGCCAGGGACCGGTTGATCGCGTGGTCGCCGGCAACGGGCTCCTGCACTGGCGAGAGACCCAAGGCGGACTGGCTAGTTGGTCGTTCATCCGCGACCAGTCGGGCTCGTTCCGAATTCGCGAGGTCTATCGCGGGTCCGACGGTTCCTTGCGCTACCTCGTGCTGCCCGAGGACGAGACCTAGACCCGATCGATCCTGGTCTCCCACCTGAATTGGCCGAAAAAGTCCTTGACGGGGCCTCGTTGCCCTGTAAGATGGCGCCCTGTGGCTCAATGTGGGGCCAAATGGGGATCAATGGTAGGGCCATCGAGTGGAGAGGACCCCGTTCCTTACTGGCGAGTACCGCCACGCGCTGGACGACCGCGGTCGTATCGCAGTTCCGGTGCGGTTTCGGGCTCGCCTGTCGGAGGGCGCGACGCTCACCCGGTGGCTCGATGCATGTCTCGCCGTCTTCCCGCGCGACGCGTGGGCCGAGCTGGCCGAAAAGCTCCGCGGCCTGCCACTTACCAGCACCAAAGCGCGGGAATTCGGCCGGTTCATGTCGTCGGGAGCAGTAGACGTGGAGCTCGACCGCCAGGGCCGACTCCTCGTCCCGGGCTACCTCCGGACCTACGCCAGCCTGCAACCGGGCGAGGTGATCGTGGTCGGGGCTCTGAACCGACTCGAGATCTGGGCGCCGGCGGCCTGGGAGCCGTACCGGGCTCGGATCGAGGACGCCCCGGAGGCCTTGGCGGAGCAGCTGCAGGACCTGGGGATCTAGGGCCCGTGGCGCCATGACGCACGCCACGACCCGGCCATTGATGCGTCTCCGGGCCGCTCGGCCCGCCAACCGACTCTTGAGGGACAGTCGCGCATGGGAGAAGGGCACCTGCCGGTCCTC
>DASWJA010000065.1:0-2049 GCA_036397375.1 Candidatus Limnocylindria bacterium | reverse complement strand
TGTGCCAACGACGCGCCGACGAGGGTGAGGAGCGCGGTCCACCAGGTGAAGGCGCCGTGGCTGGCGGCGATGGCGATCCCCACCAGCACCGGCACTACCGTGGCCGACAGGAACGGCAGGCGCGTCGTGCGCAGCGCAAGCCAGAACGGGCTGAGGCGCGGACGGATGACGCGCCCGCGCTCCGCGGAGAGTCGAGCCAGGTAGTGCCGCGACTGGGGCACCGAGCGCTCCGAGTACTCGAAGAACGGCACCTCGGCTTCGTCCCAGCCCCACGCACGGGACGGGCTGAAGGTCATGCGACCGCCGATGGGCGCCCCGACGGTGCCCCACAGCTCGATGTAGCGCCGCTCGTCGTAGCCCTCTCCCGGCTTGGGGCGGATGTGGCTGCCGATCAGGTTCACCTCCCGGTCGGTCGGAATGGTCAAACCGTCGCCGACGGGAGCCCGCAGGCGGACCACGCCGCCATCGGTATCGATCTCGAACGCGGTCGCCACGCTGAGCGGGTAGCCGGCGTCATCGATCCAGCTCACCACCACGAAGGGATACCCGGCCAGGCGCTCGAAGTCGGCTGCCGCGGGTTGGTGGGCCGGCACGCTTCCACCGCGGACCGTCGCGCCGGCCATCAGGCGGCCTCCGCCCGGGGCGCCGTGCTGACCTGCGGCGCACGGCTGGTGTCGCCCCCAACCCAGTAGAGGCATCGCTGCGGTGTGATCTCAATCACGGCGCGTTCGAAGAAGAGCGGCAGCGCGACGCGCATCTTGAGGAACGAGTCGATCACCGGCTCCTTGCGGCGCCAAAGGCCCAGGATGAGCCCCTCCCACTGGCTGTGCGGGTCGTCCTCGATGACCCGCGCCGTCCCCTGGATCGTGGCCCGATCGGGGTTGCCCTTCATGGCCACCGGGTCGCTCAGCGCGACGGCCACCTTCGCGTTGCGCTTGATGTGCTCCAACTTCTTGCTGAAGAGGGTGGATGAGTGCATGTAGAGTCGCTCACCGTCATAGAGGGGAATGAGCGGGTGCGTGATCGGCCGCCCGTTCGGACCGACCACCGTCAGCTCCCCGACCAGGGCCACCTCGAGCAGCCGCTCCACCGGCTCAGGCAACCACCCCATCCGGCACCTCCATCAGCGCTCCACCCGGTCAGGATAGGCGGTTGCCGGCCACGGGGGTCAGCCACGAGTGCGGCATTATTGGCCAGGGCGAGATCGGTACCGATTAGGAGGCGCGCGGATGGCAGGGTGGAAGGATCTCGGGGGCAGCATGGTTTCAACACCGGCGGTAACCACCTGGACCCAGGGGGAGATGCAGGTCTTCAGCATCGGTCCCGAAGGCGACCTCTCGAGCCTGTACTGGGACGGGCGGGCCTGGCATCCATGGCACAGCCACGGAGGCGAGTTCATCGGTTCGCCGGCGGCGTGCTCGTGGGGGGCCGAGCGGATCGACGTGTTCGCCCGCGCCCCGGACGGCACGTTGATGCACCAGTGGTACGAGCCAGCGGGCTGGACGGAGTGGGAATCGCTCGGGGTTCAGCTGAGCGGAGATCCGGCCGCCTGTTCGTGGGGGCCAAACCGGATCGATGTGTTTGCCCGTGACGCGGACGGAGGCCTCGTTCACGCCACGTGGGACGGGTCGACCTGGTCGTTCGCTCAGTAGGCGAGCCGGGAGCTGAGCATCGATCGTCTGAGGGCGCTCATCGGCTTCGCGCCGGTCGCCATCGAACGCTGGGTTCGAGCAGCGATCGGGCCGCTGCGCGTGGACATCGGCCCCTGGGTGACGTTGGGGGCGCTGGCCCTGGCCGTGGCGCCCCTGCTGTGGGTGGGCGCTGAGAAGGAGATCGTCCCAGCCACCTCGGTCGAGATGGTCGACCGATTCGTGCCGACCACCGTGACCTACGTCACCCTGCCGGGGTTGGCGATGAACGTCGGGTTGCCGGCCCCCGGATCGGGAAGCGCGCCGCCGTACGGATTGCTGGTGCGGGACACGCCGGACGCGACCGCGTTCACCATCGTGACCTCGGATGTCGCCCCCGAGCGCCTCGAGGCGCGGTGGG
>DASWJA010000064.1:0-1865 GCA_036397375.1 Candidatus Limnocylindria bacterium | reverse complement strand
CGGGATTGACCCCGCCGGCGAGATGTGGTCCGTGGTGACCGAGTCTCCCAGCCAGGCCAGCACCCGCGCGTCCACGATATCGGTGAGCGGCGCCGGCTCCGCCCCCACTCCGTCGAAGAACGGCGGGCGGGCGACGTACGTCGAGGCCGGGTCCCACGCATAGCGGCCTCCGGCCGGCACCGGCAGCTCTCGCCAGTGCTCGTCCCCGTCGAAGACCGACGCGTACTCCCTGGTGAAGATCTCCGAGCGCACCCGCTCGGCAACCACGGCATCCACCTCCTCGGTGGTCGGCCACAGGTCGCGCAGATAGACCGATGCGCCGTCCGCGCCGATCCCCAGCGGCTCGGCCGTGAGATCCAGGTCGATCCGCCCGGCCAGGGCGAACGCGACCACCAGCGGCGGCGACGCCAGGTAGCTGGCCCGGGTCAGGGGATGGATGCGCCCTTCGAAGTTCCGGTTGCCGGACAGGACCGACACGCCCACCAGGTCGGTCGCCTCAACCGCCGCCGCGATGGGCTCGGACAGGGGCCCGGAGTTGCCGATGCAGGTGGTGCAGCCATAGCCGACCAGGTTGAAGCCCAGGGTCTTCAGCGGGTCCATCAGGCCCGCCGCTTCGAGGTACTGGGTTACGACCTTGGATCCGGGCGCGAACGAGGTCTTGACCCAGGGCGGCACCTGCAGCCCCCGCTCCACGGCGCGCTGCGCCACGAGGCCGGCGGCCACCATGACCGACGGATTCGACGTGTTCGTGCACGATGTGATGGCCGCGATCAGGACTGATCCGGAGCGAAGCGAATCGGTCGTGCCGTTCAGCTTCACCGTGGCAGATCGGTCCAGGGCATCCGCGAAGACAGTCCGGAAGTTCTCGGGCAGCCCCGGAAGCGACACGCGGTCCTGCGGGCGCTTGGGCCCGGCCAGGGAGGGCTCGACATCGGCCAGGTCCAGGTGGAGCGACTCGTTGAACATCGGCTCCGGCGAGGCATCGGTCCGGAACAGGTGCTGCGCCTTGGCGTAGGCATCGACCCGGTCGACCACCTCGTTCGCTCGACCGGTCATCCGCAGGTAGCGGAGGGTCTCGTCGTCGACCGGGAACAGGGTGGCGGTGGCCCCGAACTCGGGGCTCATGTTGCTGATGGTGGCCCGGTCGGCCAGCCCGAGCCGCGACAAGCCGGTCCCGTGGAACTCGACGAACTTGCCCACCACCCCGTGGGCGCGGAGCATCTCGGTCACGGTCAGGACCAGGTCGGTGGCCGTGGTGCCGGGACGCATCTCGCCGTCCAGCCGGAAGCCGACCACCACGGGGAGCGGCTGGTACAGCGGTTGGCCAAGCAGGGCGGCCTCGGCCTCGATGCCGCCCACGCCCCAGCCCACTACGCCCAGGCCGTTGATCATGGTCGTGTGGGAGTCGGTCCCCACCAGGGTGTCCGGGAACGCGGTCAGGGTGCCGTCCGGCTCGGGGCGGGCGCTAACGACGTCGGCGAGGAACTCGAGGTTGACCTGGTGGACGATGCCGGTCCCCGGCGGCACGACCCGGAAGTTGGCGAACGCCTCCTGTGCCCAGCGGAGCAGGGCGTATCGCTCGCCGTTGCGCTCGTATTCGCGCTCGACGTTGATGAGGAACGCGGCGTCGGTCCCGTACTGGTCGACTTGGACCGAGTGGTCGATGACCAGGTCGGCCGGGACGAGGGGGTTGACCTTGTTCGGGTCGCCGCCCATGTCGGCCAGCGAGTCACGCATGGCGGCCAGGTCCACGACGCACGGGACGCCGGTGAAGTCCTGGAGGATGACCCTTGCGGGAAGGAACGGCAGCTCGGTCGTGGCGTCTTCCGCGTCCGGCCTCCAATTGGCCAGCGCCGCCAGGTCGT
>DASWJA010000063.1:0-1876 GCA_036397375.1 Candidatus Limnocylindria bacterium | reverse complement strand
GCATTCCTCGGCCAGCTCCCGCTCGGCGGTGCGCCGCGGAGCCTCGTCCGGGTCCCGCGTGCCGGCGGGGAGCTCGAGGGTCAGGCGCCCCGCCGCCTGGCGCCATTGCCGGACCGCGGCCAACCGTTCGCCGTCCCAGGCCAGGATGGCCACGGCCCCTGGATGCTCGATGATCTCGCGCTGCGCGGGTCGGCCATCGGCCATGGCCACGTCGTCGACCCGCACCTTCAGCAGCCGGCCCTCGAACACTCGCCGCGTGCGCAGGGTCCGCTCCTCCATGGGCCGATCTTGCCACGCCGGCCCGGCGAAAAGGCCGCTTCCGGACAACCGGCCGCGCCCTGCTAGCATCGGTCCGGTGATTGCCGTCGAAGGCCTGGAGCGACGATTCGGGATCGTCACCGCGCTGCGTGACGTGTCCTTCACGGTGCGCCCGGGCCAGATCTACGGGCTGCTGGGCCCCAACGGGGCGGGCAAGACGACCACGGTCCGGATCCTGGCCGGGCTGATCGCGCCCAGCGCCGGCAGGGTGCGTGTGGTCGACCTCGAGCTCGGGCGCGACAACCGGCAGATCCGAGCCCTGACCGGGATCCTGACCGAGAGCCCCGGGCTGCACGACCGGCTGACGGCGCGCCAGAACCTGACCTACTACGCGCGCCTGTATGGCCTGACCGATGCCGCCCTGCAGGCGGCGGTGGACCGCTACCTGGCCGTGGTCGGCTTGACCGATGCCGCCGACCGGCGGGTCGGCGGCTACTCCAAGGGCATGCGCCAACGGGTGGCGATCGCCCGGGCCCTGCTCCACGAGCCGCGGGTGATCTACCTCGACGAGCCGACCAGCGCGCTGGACCCCGAGGCGGCCAAGTCGATTCGCGAACTGGTCGTCACCCTGCGCGACGAGGGTCGCTCGATCGTCCTGTGCACCCACAACCTGGACGAGGCGGAGCGCGTGTGTGATCGGATCGGGATCTTGAACGGGCGGTTGCTGGCCGAGGGGACGCCCGCGGAGCTGCGCCGCCGGGGACGGGCCGCGGCCACCCGGGTCGCGCTGGACGGCGGCTCCGTCGACGCATCGGTCCTGGCGACTGCGCTCGGTGCGTTGCCATTCGTGCGCAACGCGCGGAGCGAGGGGGGCGACCTGTGGGTCGAGCTCGCCCAACCCCGCCGCGACACACCGGAGCTGGTGCGTGAACTGGTGACCCGCGGCGCGCGGGTCATGGCGGTGGCCGAGGACGTCGCCAGCCTGGAGCAGGTCTATCTCGAGCTCGTCGGCGAGCGGGGCGAACGCGACCCGGAGGGCGCTCGTGCGGCCTAGCCTGGTGGCCACCGTCTTCGGCAAGGAGTGGCGCGAGATCGGATCCAACCGGCTGCTCTTGGCTGCCGTCGCCGCCCCGGCCGTCATCTTCGCCGCCATCCCGATCGCCATCGTGGGCTTCATCGAGGTCAACGACCTGGATGTGAACCAGCTGGGCCAGATCGGGCTCATGCTCGCCGCCTTCCCGGATCTGCCGCCCAGGCTGGCGGCCCAGGGCTTCATCGTGACCAACTTCATGGCCTACTTCCTGCTCATCCCGGCCATGGTGCCCATCGCGATTGCCTCGCAATCGGTCATCGGGGAGCGGCAGACGCGGTCCCTGGAGCCGCAGCTCGCGACCCCGATCGAGGTTTCCGAGCTGCTCGCCGGCAAGACCATCGCCGCCGCCTTGCCGGCCGTCCTCGCCACCTGGGCGGTATGGGTTGCCTACGGCCTCATCAACGGGGCGATTGCCGACCCGCGCCTGATGCGGATGGTGTTCAGCCCGCAGTGGATGGTGGCCATGGCCACCCTGGTCCCGCTCATCTGCGTGCTGTCGGTCCTGCTGGGCGTCATCGTCAGCTC
>DASWJA010000062.1:0-2728 GCA_036397375.1 Candidatus Limnocylindria bacterium | reverse complement strand
GCCAGCTCCTCGGTTCGCGCCCGGAGGCACCAGACCGGCGCCTTCGAGTTGCGCATGACGTAGGGGACCGTCCGTCCGGCGTCCCAACTGCCGCCGAACCGGCGCTTATAGCGTAGCCCCATCACGATCAGGTCGGCGCTGGAAGCCACCGCCTCGTCCACGATGGCCGGCCCCGCCGCGCGGGCCTGGATCATGCCAACCCGGTTCGGGATGCGGCGGGCCTCGAGGAACTCGGCTCCGCGGTCCAGGATCTCGTCAGCGAAGGCGATGGCCTTGTCGTCCTGGGTGTCCAGCGTCCGCTCGAAGCCGACTTCGATGACGTGGACCAGCACGATCTCCGCCGCATCCGCGCCGCTTTTCGCCGGCTGGCCGGCCAGGAGCAGCGCCCCGAGGCTGAGGGCGTCATCGTCCGCGTCCCCGCCGGCCAGCGGAATCAGGAGCCGGCGATACGGGAGCAGCAGGAGATCCGATTCCGAAGGGCGTCGGCGGAACATCGGAGCGATATCCTAGCCGCCCGCCGCGTGCGGGACGGGGGTCACGGGGATCGGTCAGCGGCCGTGGCTGAGCCGCTCCGCCAGCCAGCTCGGAAGCTGCCGTTCGCGCATGAGCTGCTGGGTGCGTGCGATGTCGTAGTCCACCCGGCGGAACTCCACACTCCCCGCGTCCAGGTCCAGCACGGCGTACGAGCTGGCTCGGTTGCCGTCGCGCGGCTGGCCCACGCTCCCCGGGTTCAGCATCAGACGCCCGCCCGGCAGCGAGGTCTGGCTTCCTGCGGACGTGGCCACCCGGGTCACCGTCCCGTCGGACGCGGCGTACAGAACCGGGTAGTGGGTGTGTCCGAACAGGCAGATGCGGGTCGCGAACTCGGCCAGGTTGGCCCGGGCCACCTCGGCCGACACGATGTACTCCCAGATCGGATCGCGCGGCGACCCGTGCACGGCGGTCAGCTCTCCCTCGGTGCGACGTTCCGGCAACGCGGCGAGGTACTCGCGCGAGTCCGCGGTGAGCACGCCCGCCGTCCAGGCGATGGCCGAAGCCGCGGCGTCGTTGAACCAGGTCACGTCCACCAGGCCGACCGCCGCGCCGTCATGGTTGCCCATCACCGCGCGGGCGTCATGCTGGCGGAGGCGATCAATGACCTCGTTGGGCTGCGGACCGTAGCCCACGATGTCCCCGCACACCCAGGACTCGTCCACGGCCGCCTGGGTCGACAGATCCTCGAGGACCGCGTCGAGCGCGACCAGGTTGGCGTGAATGTCCGACAGGACCGCGAGGCGCATCGGCCGGCGAGTGTACGGAAAATGCTCCCTCGGCGCCTTTCGGTCTTCCCGGAAGCGGGCGGTTCGCGGCCGGCTCTCGCATCGGCCCCGCGCCGTTCCCGGTTACCCATACTCGGCACCGCGGAAGCAGGAGTGCCAGTTTCGCGCTCCGCCCCTCGCCGGGCAAGGCAGTTATCCACCAATCCCGCCGGAAGGTGCGCATCTGTGGATAACTCGCTCGGCTATACTCGCCTCAGATGGCGCCTCACCCCCTCGGGGCGAGTACGATCGGGACTCGGTGGCACTGCTGAGCGAAACATTGCCACCGCGCTTCGCTCACGACAGCGAAGCCGAATTGGCCAGAGTTCTCGACTTCTACCAGGTCTCGTGGCGCTACGAACCCGACGTCTTTCCCATCTCGTGGAGCCCCACAGGGGCGGTCGTCGAGTCGTTCGCGCCCGACTTCTACCTCCCTGAGCTGGAGCTGTATGTGGAGCTGACCACGCTGCGGCAGACCCTGGTGCGCAAGAAGAACCGCAAGCTGCGCCTCCTGCGTCAGCTGTATCCCGAAGTGCGGATCAAGCTCCTGTATGCCCGCGACTTCCAGGCGCTCATGGTCAAGTACGGGCGCCTCGGCTTCCTGCTCGAGATGAACGGAGCCAATGGCAAGGTGACCGCACGGTGAGCGAAGCCACGGCCACCACCATCCATGCCGACGTGCAGGAGGTCCTGCTCACCGAGGACCAGATCCAGGCTCGGGTGGCCGAGCTGGGCGGCCAGCTGGACGCCGCCTACGCCGGCCTGGACCCGGTCCTGATCAGTGTCCTGAAGGGCTCGATCGTGTTCCTGGCCGATCTCGTGCGCAACATGGAATTGCCGCTGTCGATCGACATCATGGAGGTCAGCAGCTACGGGGCGGCGACCGAGACCAGCGGCCAGGTGCGCATCCTGAAGGACCTGTCCAACCCCATCGAGGGCCGGCACGTGATCGTGGTCGAGGACATCATCGACACCGGTCTGACCCTCAATTACCTGCTCCGCTACCTGCGCGAGAAGGGGCCCGCCTCGCTCCGCATCTGCTGCCTGCTGGACAAGCCCGCCCGACGGCTGACCGAGATCCCCATCGACTACGTGGGGTTCACGATCCCGGACCGATTCGTGGTCGGCTACGGGCTCGACTATGGGGAGCGCTACCGGAACCTGCCGTACGTGGGAGTCCTGCGTCCGTCCGTCTACGGGCTCGACAACCCGGAGGCCTGAGCGGTGGACGAGTCCGGTCGGCCACGGCGGTACCGGATCCCCATCCTGCTCGGAAGCCTGCTGATGGTCGCGGCCGCCTTCCTGCCCTGGTGGCGGGCGGGCGGGGAGCTGGTGAGCGGTGTTGAGCTGCCGGCCTCGAGCGGGATCGGGCTGGAGGGGCCCGGCGTGGTCATCTTCACCGCGGCCATCGTGTCCCTGGCCCTGCTCGA
>DASWJA010000061.1:0-1995 GCA_036397375.1 Candidatus Limnocylindria bacterium | reverse complement strand
GGCCTTCAAGCGGGACGGCCGGAGCGTCGATGGATCGGACGCGGACGCCGATGCCGACCCGCTGCTGCGGCAGGCGATCGACGTCGTGCGCCGCTCCGACAAGGCCTCGGCCTCGCTGCTCCAGCGCCGGCTGCGGGTCGGATACGCCCGAGCGGCTCGCATCCTGGACCAGATGGAGGACCGGGGCATCGTTGCTCCGGCCGACGGCAGCCGCTTCCGCGAGGTGCTGATGACGCCCGACGGGTGGGGCGGGGAGATCGGGCCGGGTGAGGATGAGGCATGACCCACGGCGGCCGCACCCTGGGGCACACGCTCCGGGCGGCCCGCGAGGCCAAGCGCTGGGACCTGGCCCGCGCCGAGCGCGAGACACGGATCCGGACCCGCTACCTGGTTGCCCTGGAGCAGGGTGACTATCGGGACCTCCCAAGCCCGGTCTACACCCGCGGCTTCGTCCGTAACTACGCCCTGTACCTGGGCCTGGACCCCGAGCGGTGCCTCGACCTGTATCGCCTGGAGGCCACCCACGATGAGGCTCCGCGTGCGGCCGTCGCCCCGCTGCGTCCGATCGATGCCCGCCGCGGCGGCGCCCTGATCCTCACCCCTACCCGGTTGGCCACGGTCGGCCTGATCGTGCTCGTGACCGCGTTCGTGGGCTACCTGACCTACCAGTTCCTGACCTTCGCCGCCACGCCGGACCTGACCGTGACCGATCCCGCCACTGACCTGGCCGCCTACGCCGGCACCTCGTACGTGGTACGCGGGGAGACCGTTCCCGACGCGCAGATTGCGGTGGATGGCCTGCGCGAGAACCCCACTTCCACCGCGTCCGCCAGCGGGCTGTTCACGATCCGGGTCAAGCTTGTGCCCGGCTCGAACGTGCTCACCCTGGTCGCGACCGATCCCGTCACGGGGCGATCGTCGGACCCCGTGCGCCGCACCATCACGGTCACCCTGGACACCCAGACGCCTGCGCCCAGCGGCAGCCAAGGCCTCGATTCGCCGTCGCCGGCGGCCCCATAGGCGCCGAACCGATACGGCAAGATAGGGACGGATGGCCGACTTCTCGTTCGACGTGGTGAGCGACTTTGACCAGCAGGAGCTGGTCAACGCCCTGGACCAGGTGCGGCGCGAGATCGCGACCCGGTATGACTTCAAGGGGAGCAAATCCAGCCTCGAGCTGGGCAAGGCCGAGGTCACCCTGGTCGCGGATGACGAGTTCCGGGCGGCGGCGGTCAAGGACCTGGTGCAGACCAAGGCCGTCCGCCGCGGGCTGTCACTCAAGATCTTCGACTGGGGCAAGCTGGAGCCTGCCGCGGGCGGCACCGTGCGCCAGATCATCGGTCTTCGAAAGGGGCTCAACGCGGACCAGGGGCGCGAGCTCTCGCGCCACGTGCGCGAGCAGTTCCCCAAGGTCAAGGTCTCGATCCAGGGCGACGCGCTCCGGGTATCGGCTCCCAAGAAGGACCTGCTCCAGGCCGTGATCGCTGACCTGCGCGCGCTGGACTACCCGGTTGCCCTCCAGTTCATCAACTACCGATGACCGAGGCCGGATGACTGCACCTGAAGACCGTGACCTCGCCGCCGCGGCCAACCGCCTGGCCGCGGCACTTCTGGCCGCCGAGTGGACACTCAGCAGCGCGGAGTCGTCCACGGGGGGGCTCATCGGGCACGCCATCACGATGGTTCAGGGCGCCAGCCGCTACTACCTGGGCGGAGTGATCGCCTATTCCAACCTGGCCAAGGTGCTTGAGCTGGGTGTCCCGGAGGACCTGATCGCCACCCACGGTGCGGTCAGCGCGGAGGTGGCGGAGGCCATGGTCGAAGGAGTGCGAAGCCGATTCGACACCGACCTGGCGCTGGCCGTGACCGGCATCGCCGGGCCCGATGCTGGAGGGACAGCCAAGCCAATCGGCCTCCACTTCGTGGCCACCTGCCGGCGCGGTCATCCGGCCACCGTGGAGCGTCACGTGTTTACCCGCGACCGCGAGGGCAACA
>DASWJA010000060.1:0-14270 GCA_036397375.1 Candidatus Limnocylindria bacterium | reverse complement strand
GCGAGTCACGCATGGCGGCCAGGTCCACGACGCACGGGACGCCGGTGAAGTCCTGGAGGATGACCCTTGCGGGAAGGAACGGCAGCTCGGTCGTGGCGTCTTCCGCGTCCGGCCTCCAATTGGCCAGCGCCGCCAGGTCGTTCGGGGTGACCAGGCCAATGCCCGATGCGGCGTGGCGCGCCGCGTTCTCGATCAGGACCTTGACGGTGTACGGCAGCCGATCCAGGTCCGGGATGCCCAGGGCTTCGAGGTCGTAATACCGATATGACCGATCGCCGACGGCCAGCGTCGCGCGCGCAGCCGAAGGATCGGGTGGGGTAGGACGGGTGGTCACGGTCGCGCCTCCTCAGTCGATGCTGATCGGCGCCGGACGGGTGCGCCCGTCCCGGGTCGAGAATCGCCTGCGAGTATACGTCTGCTGGCTCTACAGGCGGCGTTGGGGCTCGCCCGCGATCTATCGATAGTTCCCGAAGACTCGTCCTTCCACTACGCTTGGGCCGTGGATCCACAGACCGAGTATGCCCGCCTCGGGAGTGACCGAATTGCGTATCAGGTGATCGGGAACGGACCCGTCGACCTGGTCTTGGTAACCGGGATGTTCTCGTCGATGGACGCGCAATGGGCCCACCCCGAGATCGCGGCGGTGCACCGGCGACTTTCCACGTTCTCCCGCCTGATCCTGTTCGACCGCCGTGGCTCCGGGGCGTCGGATGCGGTCTCTCTCGAAGCGCTGCCGCCGCTTGAGGCGCGCTGGGCCGAAATCCGGGCGGTGATGGATGCGGCCGGGAGCGAGCGCGCCGTGCTGTTGGCCAGGCAGGATGGCGGTCCCCCCTCGATGCTGGGTGCCGCCACCGATCCTAACCGAGTGGCCGGACTCATCCTCTTCCACTCACCTGCCCGTTTCGTCCAATCCGACGACTACCCGATTGGGATGCGTGCCGAGGACGCAACGCAGTGGCTGGAGATGGTGGCTGCCTGGGACCTCGAGGCGATGCTCAAGTTGTCGTTCCCGAGCCGGCAAGACGATGAGCGGCTGCTGCAGTACATGCGGATCGCTATGAGGGCCGCGTCGGCGCCCGACGCCATGCTCGTGTACTTCCAGGAGATGATGCGCACCGATGTCCGGGATCTGCTCCCGTCGATTCGCGTGCCGACACTCGTCATGCATCGCCGGGACTACCGGGTGCAGCCGGCCGAGCTGAGTCGGTACATGGCGGACCACATCGAGGGGGCGCGCTTCGTTGAAGTGCCCGGAGGTGACGCCGACATCTTCTTTGATGCCACAGATGAGTGCATCAAGGTCATCAGGGACTTCCTGGCCGAGATCGAGCCCACAAGCCGAGAGCGCGCGCGAGTCGACCGATTCATGGCCACCGTGCTGTTGACCGACATCGTGGCGTCGACGACGCGCGCCCGGGAGTTGGGCGATTCGGAGTGGGTAGCAATGCTGCGGTTGCATGACGACCTCACTCGCGATGTGGTCGGAGAGCACGGTGGCCGAGTCGTGAAGAGCACCGGCGATGGCGTGCTGGCGATCTTTGACGGACCGGGCCGAGGCCTGCTGTGCGCCTCTGTCCTGTCGCCAACCTTGGCTCGCGCGGGGCTGCCTATTCGCGCGGGCCTCCACACCGGAGAGGTCGAGCGGCGAGGAGAGGACGTCGGTGGCATTGGCGTCCATATCGCCGCCCGGGTGATGGCGGCAGCGCAACCCGGGGAAGTCCTTGTCTCGCGTACCGTCAGGGATCTTGTCGTTGGCTCCGAATTCAGGTTTGAAGACCGCGGAGCCCACGCCCTGAAAGGCGTAGAGGGTGACTGGCAGCTGTTCGCGCTGGCTGACGCCCGCCTGTCCGGACGGAGAGCGGCCGAGTCGATTCCTTAAGGCTCGTCGCGCAGACGAGAGTACGTAACGAGATCGTGGTGGGAGGCGGCGCGGAATTGGGCGCCACGCTGGATGCCTTCACGAACGAAGCCGGCCTTCTCGAGGGCGCGTTGCTCGGCGAGGTTCTCGACATCGGTTGAAGCCTCGACGCGGTTCGTGTCAGTCGTCTCGAAGAGGTAGTCGGCCAACAGCCGCTGAGCGATGCCGCCGTAGCCCTGGCCGCGGGCCTCGGGGATGAGTGAGATACCGATGTTCCAGGCCCGCGAAGTCGGTGGAGGCCCGTAGTGGACTTCGTGCCAGGCGACCGTGCCGATGGGCTGCCCATCCGCGACGCGCTCGATGATCAGCTGGCCGTTCCGCTCGTTGCGGAGTGGACCCTCGAGCAAGGACTGGCGGATTGAAGCAGTGTCCTCAGGGGAAGGGGAACCAAAGTCGTTGAACTCGCCGCGGATCTCGGGCGAACGCGCCCAGTCGAGCAGGATATTGACGTCATCCAGGGTGACGTCCCGCAGGCGGATGCGGTGGCTGCTCACCCTGACTTCTCCGCGCCTCTGGAGAGGTAGTCGAGGGCAAGGTCGACGGCCTCGTCGAGCGCCAGTCGTGCTCCCTCCTCCCATGCCTCGGAGAAGGCTGTCTCATGGAGCTGGGCGCGTACAAGCTCAAGGGCCTCCTCCCGATCGCGCACAACCCATGCCTCGCCGATGCCCACCTCCTGGCCGAGGGTAGCCGCGGATCCAAGAAGGCGGGCGGCCGACGCGCTGTCGCCCACACGAGCCAACGCCAGCGCGCTTCCTGCCAGACCAATGGCGATCTCCCCCAGATCGCCGACGTCCCGCTTGAGCGCGAGGCTTTGGTAATACAGGGTAAGTGCGTCCAGAGGGCGGCCCTCCTTTCCTGCCAGCCAGCCCAGTGAGCCCAGGAGCGCCGCCTCGGCAGAAGAGCTGCCAATCTCTCGCGCGGCGCTCAAACCCTCCTCGTACAGCTCGCGCGCGCCGGCCAGGTCGCCGCTTTGAGCACGCGTCCAGGCCAGGGTGCGCGTGATCCACGGAACGAAGTACAGGTCGCCGTTCTCGCGGAACTCAGCCAGACTTTGGTTCAGAAGCTCTGTCGCTCGCTCCCAATCGCCGTCCACGACAGCACCCACGCCGACACGGAACACGGCCTTCGCTATGCCACGTGGATCGCCAAGTTCGCGCTGCAGCGCCAGGGCCTCATCCGCCCACAGCCGAGCCCGCCGGCTGTGTTCGCCGCTGACCTCCGCCAGGTCGGTCGCGCCGATCAACGCTCTGGCGCGAGCCGCGCTGGGTGCGGGGTTGGCGTCGAGTGCGCGGCTGATTCGACCCAAACCCTCGAGCGTATGGCCTCTCGCGATCCAGAAGTCCGGAAGCGCACCCGCCAGCCGAAGCCATGACTCCGCAGCCCCGACGTTCGCAAAGTGATCGAGGGCCTCGCGGAGATTGTCGACCTCGCTCTCGAGTCGATCGATCCACGCGTGGCCGCCCATCAGCACCTCGGGCTCGAGGTGCGGGAACGCCTCCTCCGCCAGCGCGAGGAAGTGCTCGGCAAAGCGGCGGCGGAGTTCGTCTGCCTCGCCCGACGCGGCGAGCCGTTCGACCGCGAACTCGCGGATCGTCTCGAGCATCCAGAACCGCTCGCCGGTGCGGCGGACGAGGCTCCTGTCGACGAGCGACTGCAACGTATCGAGATCGGCTTCGGCGACATGCTCGGCGGCCTCGAGGGTGGCTCCACCGACGAAGACGGCCATGCGGGCAAAGAGCCGTTGTTCGTCTGGGGTCAGCAGCTCGAACGACCACTCGATCGTGGCCCGCAGCGTCTGCTGGCGGGGATCGGCGTCCCGTCCGCCTTTGAGCAGGTCGAGGCGTCCGGATAGCCGCTCGAGGATCTGGGCCGGGGTGAGGACGCTCTCCCGGGCGGCGGCCAGCTCGATGGCCAGGGGGAGGTTGTCCAGGGCCCGGCACAGGCGGCGGATCGGCTCATCAGGCTGGGTCTGGGCCCGCGCACAGAACAGGTCCACCGCCTCGGGGTCGACCAGGGGGGCGACCGGGTACTCGACCTCGCCCCGGACACGGAGGCGCTCACGGCTGGTGACCAGGAGGCGCAGATTCGGGCAGTTCTCGACGAGACCCGCCAGATCCGGGGCTGCGGCGATGACCTGCTCGAGGTTGTCGACCAGGAGGAGCATCTCCCGCTCACCGATGTGGTCGGCCAGGCCGTCCTTGGCTCCCAGAGTCTGACCGATCGTCTGACTCACCAGCGCCGGGTCGCGCACGGGCGCCAGGCCGACCCAGAACACACCGGCCTTGAACTCCGGAACCAGGGACGCCGCGGCCTCGATCGCCAGGCGCGTCTTCCCCGAGCCGCCGGGGCCGGTGAGGGTCAGGAGGCGGGCACCGTCCTGGAGGAGGGTGGCGACCGCGGCGACCTCGGTCTCGCGCCCGATGAATGAGCTGGCTGGCCGCGGCAGGTTCGTGTTCGAGATCGTCTTCAGTGGTGGGAACCGCTCGTCCCCAAGCTCGTAGATAACTACTGGCTCAGCGAAGTCCTTGAGCCGATGCTCTCCGAGCTCGCGCAGCCCATCGGTCCCGACGACAGCAGCCGTGGCAGCCGAGACCAGGACCTGCCCGCCGTGGCCGGCGGCCGCGATTCGCGCCCCGCGGTGGACATCTGGGCCAATGTAGCCCTCATCGGACATGTGCGGGGTCCCGGTGTGGATCCCCATCCGGACCCGGATCGGGCCAGCTGCCAGGGCATCGCAGGCTGCGGCCGCCGCGGCAAGCGCCCCGTGGGCGGTCGGGAAGGCGACGAAGAACGCATCCCCCTGGGTGTCGACCTCCACTCCGCCATGAGCACTGAACGCGTCCCGAACGATGCGCCGGTGCTCGGCAAGGGCATCGGCATACCCCTCCGGGCCGAGCTCCTGGAGGAGCCGCGTCGAGCCTTCGACATCGGTGAACAGGAAGGTGACCGTGCCGGTCGGGAGATCAGGGCGCATCTCGGCCGACCTCGCCGAGAGCGAGCGCGACGGCCTCGTCGGCGCTGAGCTTCGCACCTCGCATCCAAGCGTCGGCGATCGCGGCCTCGTCGAGGCGCGTTCGGATGGTCGCGAGTGCCTCCTCGTGGATCTTCACCATGAACGGCCAAGTACCCGCGCCTATCTCCTGCCGCAATGCCCCCGCACACGAGAGCAGCGCGGCCGCATCGGAATCGCTCCCGCCCGCGACGGCGAGGGCGCGGGCGAAACGCGTCAGGTCGAGCGCGGTCTGGAACGCCGCCCCGACATCCCGATCGATGCGGAGGACTTCCTGCAGCGACGAGACCGCGTCCGTGGCTCGCCCTTGGTCGAGCGCCATGCCCGCGTACGCGCCCAGTGTCTGAGCCTCCATGTTCTTGTCGCCGAGCGCTCGAGCCCAACCGAGGTTGTGCTCGATCAGCTTCCAGGCCCGCTCGCGATCGCCGAGTTCCTCGACGACCCACGCCAGGAGGCGAGAGGCGAACAAGGCGTTGACCTCGTCACTGAGGCTGCGGAACAGCGCGATGCAATCCTCGAAGAGCTGACGGGCCGCGGAGAAGTCACCTTCGTCGGCGAGGGCCAGACCGAGATAGAGGGTGGCAATGGCGGTTCCGCGCCGGTCATCTCCCCCACTGCTGATCGCGAGGGCTTCCCGCGCGCGCTGTATCGCGCTGGCTGGGTCGCCGCTCTGTCGTGCCAGCACGGCGGCTGCGACGAGCGCCTTTGCACGGGGACCATTCGGCTGCTCGTCGCGGGCGAGGAGGCGCTCGAGCCGGGAACGGCCCTCGCCTACGTGCGCCCCATCCCAGAAGGGCAACAGCGCTCCAGCCATTCTCAGCGCAAGCTGTGTCTCGCTCGATGCCTCCGACCAGTCCATGGCGGCGCGGAAGTTGTCAAGCTCTGCTTCGAGTCGCCTGATCCAGACCGGGTCGCTTTCCGCGTGCGGCTCAGCCTCCTCGGCCAGGGCCAGGAAGTAGTCAGCGTGACGGCGCCGGAGGCCGTCGGCCTCGCCGGAGCCCTCGATTCGCTCGATCGCGAACTCCCGGATTGTCTCGAGCATCCAGAAACGCCCACCCGTGTGCCGCAGGAGGCTCCGCGCGACGAGGGACTGGAGAGCGTCGAGATCGGCGGCGACCACCGACTCCGCAGCCTCGAGCGTACAGCCGCCCGCGAAGACCGCCAACTGAGCAAACAGTCGCTGCTCGTCCGCAGAGAGCAATTCGTGCGACCACTCGACCGTTGCCCGCAACGTCTGCTGTCGTGGGTCGGCGTCACGCCCGCCTCGCAAGAGGTCGAGTCGTCCGGAAAGCCGATCGATCAACTGGGCCGGCGTCAGGATGTCCGACCGAGCGGCGGCAAGCTCGATGGCCAGCGGGAGGTTGTCCAGGTGACGGCATACGGCGTGGATCTCTTCGGTCGGATCCATCCGCGCCCGAGCACAGAAGAGGGCGACCGCGTCGGGATCGGCGAGCGGCTGGACCGGGTACTCGACTTCTCCCCGGACCCGGAGTCGTTCGCGGCTGGTGACCAGGAGTCGGAGGTTGGCACAGGCCTCGACCAGGGTCGTCAGCTCGGGCGCGGCCTCGATCACCTGCTCGAGGTTGTCGAGGACAACGAGCATCTCCCGCTCCCCGATATGCTCGGCGAGGCCGTCGGTGGCGCCGATAGTCTGGCCGATGGTCTCGGTCACGAGCGCCGGATCGCGGAGGGCGGCTAGTTCGACCCAGAACACCCCGGCCTTGAAGTCCGGCACCAGCGTCGCTGCCGCCTCGATCGCCAGCCGCGTCTTACCCGCGCCGCCGGGCCCAGTCAGGGTGACCAGGCGGGCGTGGTCGTGGAGCAGGGAGGCAACCGCCTTTACTTCGAAGTCCCGGCCCACGAATGTGCTCGCCGGTCGCGGCAGGTTCGTGTTCGAGATCGTTCGCAGTGGCGGAAAGCGCTCGGAACCTAACTGGTAGATCCAGATCGGCTCGGCGAAGTCCTTTAGCCGATGCTCGCCGAGGTCGCTCACCTCGACATCGACCAGCTCTCGCGTCTGCCGCGAGAGCAGGACCTGCCCCCCACGGCCGGCGGCGGCGATTCGGGCCCCGAGATGGACGTCCGAGCCGACATAGCCCTCGGTGGTCAAGTGCGGGGTGCCGGTGTGGATCCCGACTCGGACCCGGATCGGGCCTTCTGCCAGGGCATCGCGGGCAGCCCTCGCAGCCGCGAGTGCGCCAGCCGCATTCGCGAAGGCGACGAAGAACGCATCGCCCTGCGTGTCGACCTCGACGCCACCGTGGGCAGCGAAGGCGTCCCGAACGATCCGCCGATGCTGCGCCAGGGCCTCGGCATAACCCTCCGGGCCGAGCTCGTGGAGAAGCTTGGTCGAACCTTCGACATCGGTGAACAGGAAGGTGACCGCGCCGGTGGGGAGGTCAGGCCGCATGACGTGACTAGGCCGCCTCGGGGGCAGATTGAACCGCGGCGAGGGCCCGGAGGGCCGTGTCAACGGGGTCGCGGCCACGGACCAGCGGGATGCGGACCTGGTTGGAGCCGGCCGAGGGACGGAATCCGGCGAGGGTCAACGCGCGGGTCACCACCGCGCGATCGTAGCGCCGCCACTTCAGCGTCAGCCGCCCGTCGTCGACCCGCACCTCGGATACGCCAGCCGCCTCGGCGGCCAGGCGCACCGAAACCGCCCGGAAGAGACCCTCCACCTCGGGCGGAATCGGTCCGAATCGGTCCAGGAGGTGGGCGCGCAGCGCTTCGGCTTCGGCATCGGTCTTGACCTGGGCAAACCGCCGGTACACCTCGAGCTTGGCGCCGGCGGCGCCCACGTAGGCATCGGGCAGATAGGCGGACCCAGGCAGCTCCAGGCGCACCGCTGCCGGCTGCGCGGGCCGGATGCGACCCCGGCGCAGGTCCACCGCCTCGGCCAGGAGCTGGGTGTACAGCTCGAACCCGACGGCGGCCATGTAGCCCGACTGCTCCGGACCCAGGATGTTGCCCGCGCCGCGGATCTCGAGGTCGGACAGCGCGATCTGATACCCCGCCCCCAGGTCAGAGGCGCTGAAGATGGCGTGCAGCCGGCGCCGCGCCACCAACGACAACGGATTGCCGCGGCGATGGAGCAGGTACGCGTACGCCCGCCGGTCGGAGCGTCCAACCCGGCCCCGGAGCTGGTACAGCTGCGCCAGCCCGAACGTGTCGGCCCGCGCGATGAGCATGGTGTTGGCGTTCGGGATGTCGAGCCCCGACTCGATGATCGTGGTGCACACCAGGACGTCGAACAGCCCGGCGTCGAAGTCGAGCATGACCCGCTCCAGCATGCCCTCCGGCATCTGGCCATGACCGATGGCCACCCTGGCACGCGGGACGAGGCGGCGGACCCGGGCCGTGGCCGCCTCGATGGTCTCGACCCGGTTGTGAACGTAGAACACCTGCCCGCCCCGGTCGATCTCGCGCAGGATCGCGTCCCGCACCAGCCCGTCGTCGTCCTCGGCGATGCGGGTCAGGATGGGCAGGCGCGCCTCGGGGGCGGTCTCGATGACCGACATGTCGCGGATGCCGACCAGGCTGAGGTGGAGCGTGCGCGGGATGGGCGTGGCGGACAGGGTCAGCACGTCCACCTCGCGGCGGAGCTGCTTGATCTTCTCCTTCTGCGCCACTCCGAACCGCTGCTCCTCGTCCACGACCAACAGCCCCAGGTCGGCGAAGGCGATGTCCTTGCTCAGGAGCCGATGGGTGCCGATGACCACGTCCACGGTTCCGGCCGCCAGCTCGGCCACGATCCGTTGCTGGTCAGCCTTAGAGACGAAACGGCTGAGCATCTCCACCTTCAGCGGGAAGGCGTCGAGGCGGCGCCTGAAGGTCAGCAGGTGCTGCTGCGCCAGAACGGTGGTGGGGACCAGCACGGCCGCCTGGCGGCCGGCTTCCACGACCCGGAAAGCGGCCCGCAGCGCGACCTCGGTCTTGCCATACCCCACGTCCCCGCAGACCAGGCGGTCCATCGGGCGGCGGCGGGCCATGTCGGCGGCGACTTCCTCGATGGTCCGCTCCTGGTCGGGCGTCTCGGTGTACGGGAAGGACTCCTCCAGCTCCCGCTGCCAGGTCGAGTCCGATGGGTAGGCGAAGCCGGCAGCCTGCTCGCGGGCGGCGTACAGCTCCAGCAGGTCATCGGCCAGGTCGATCACCGCGAGGCGCACACGGCGGGTGGTGTTTGCCCACTCGCGCCCGCTCAGGCGGCTGAGGCCCGGGGCGGGCGCTCCCGAGTAGCGGGTGATGCGGCCCACCTGGTCGGCGGGCAAGAAGATCTTGTCGGCGCCGGCGAAGTCCAGCTGGAGGTATTCGCGGACCGCATCGCCGTACACGCGCTGGGTCATGCCGACGTAACGGGCGATGCCGTGGTCCACGTGGACTACCAGCTCCCCGGGCTCCAGGCGCCCGATCAGGTCTCGGGTGACGACGCGCTTGCTCGTGAGCAGGCGCCGGACGCGGATGGCCCCGAACAGCTCCCGGTCAGAGAGGAGGAGCAGGTCCGACGGGGCGTGGCTCACGCCGTTGGCGGTCGAGCCATGGACGACCGCGATCGAGCCCGGTGGGGGTGCGTCCTCGAGTGCATTGACCGGGCCGATGAGGCCGGGTGCATCGGCCAGCAGCTCCACCAGGCGGCTGGCCTGGTCGGTGGC
Organism: Candidatus Limnocylindria bacterium; assembly: GCA_036397375.1. Lineage (GTDB taxonomy): Bacteria > Chloroflexota > Limnocylindria > QHBO01 > QHBO01 > DASTEQ01. The sequence goes on along the minus strand of DASWJA010000060.1, from coordinate 4,690 downwards.
GACCACGACGCGTTTCCCGCCAGCGGCCAATTCGCGGAGCCACTCCCCCATCCGTTCGGCCCGCACGGGAAGTGCGGGCGCGGCGCCATATCCGATCTCGGCGACGTCGCCCCCTTCCTCGAGCCGCTCCGATGCCCGGGCGGCCAACGCGTCCAATGTGGCGACCGCCTCATACGGAAGCGGCCAGTCCGGAGGCAGCTCGCCGCCCTCGACCAGCTGGGCGCGACGGCCGGCGGCCCACTGGTCGGCGTCCGTGACGTGGGCTCGGAGCTGATCGACATCGGTCAGCACCAGGTGGGCGTCCGCCGGCAGGTGGTCGGCAGTGGGGCCCGCGGTCAAGTGGGTGATCCAGGTCTCGGCAGCCTCGCCCAAATCGCTGGCTTCCAGCCGCGCCAGGTCGGCCTGGAGCGTGTCGCTGAGGACCGATGGATGACCGACCTGCTTGGATAGCGCCGCCGCCAGAGCATCCGGGTCCGGGATGGCGAACTCCCCGGCGGGAAGCAGGAGGATCTCCTTGCGCCGCGATCGACTGGCCTGGGTCGTGGGCTCGAAGACGCGAATGGCGTCGATCTCATCCCCGAACTGCTCGATGCGAATGGGGTCTGGCTCGCCCGGCGGCCACAGGTCGATGAGCCCGCCGCGGACCGCCAGCTCACCGATCCCCGTCACCTCGGGCGTGGGGTCGTAGCCGGCGGCCATCAGCCCGCTGACCAGCTCACGCTGCGGGACCTTGTCCCCGACCCGTAATCGGCGCCGCGCGCCGCGGAGATGTTCCACCGACAGTGTCCGTTGCCAAAGCGCGGCCAGCGGCGCGACGACCACGAGGCGCTTCTCCGGCTCCGCCAACCGAGACAGCACCTCCAGCCGGCCGGCGGACTCATCGCGCTCGGGGAGCGCCCGCTCCAGCGGCAGCGCGCCCCGCTCCGGCAGGACTGCCACGCTGCCCTCGTTCAGCCACGCGCCGAGATCCTCGGCCAGCCGGTGGGCCTGCTCATCGGTCTCGACGACCACCACCAGCGGAGTCGCCGGCGCCAGCGCCCGGCGGCGGGCCGCCAGGTGGGCAGCGCGCGCGGCGGCCGGGACGCGAAAGCTCCCCGGCGTTGGAGGCGGCGCGCCCAGCAGCTCGAGCAGCGGCCCCAGCCGCGGGCCGCGGGTCACGGGTCGGGGGGTGGCCCCAGGTCGAGGCCGTTGAACGCGTTCATCGCCGCCTCGGCGCCCTCCGCCAGCCAGCGCTCCACCGCGTCGGCGGCGGTCGCGATCGCCTCGTCGGCCAGCTCCTCTTCGTCCCGGCTGAAGGTTGACAGGACGTGGTCCACCGTCTCGCCATTCCGCCCGATCCCGACTCGCAACCGCGCGAACTGGTCGGTCCCGAGCGCCTCGATGATGTCCCGCAGGCCGTTGTGGCCACCCGCCGAGCCGCCCTGTCGCAACCGGATCTTCCCCAGCGGCAGGTCGACGTCGTCGGCCACCACCAGCAGGTCGGCCTCCGGATCGGCGTTCACGTTACGGACCGCGGCGCGCAGCGGCGCGCCCGATCGGTTCATGAAGCGCAGAGGCTTGACCAGCAGCACCGGGCCCACCGGTTCGTCGCGCACCACCTCGACCGTGGCCGCGCCGTCGCGGGCGCGACCCTTGCTCACCTCCCATCGATCGGCGAGCAGGTCGACCACCCGGTACCCGACGTTGTGACGCGTCAGCCGGTACCGATCGCCGGGATTGCCGAGCCCGCACACGACCTTCATGGCCCGCCCGATGGTAGCCGTCAGCAGCGGACCCGCCCGGGTAGCATCGGCGCGTGGGTCGCGAGCGGGTGGCGGTCATCGGGGGCGGGATCGTGGGCTGCACCGCGGCCGCCCTGCTGGCCGAGGCAGGACGATCGGTCACCCTGGTCGAGGCCACTGCGATCGCCGTCGGGGCCTCGGGCCGAAACTCGGGGTCCATCCAGCATCCGTTCGACCCGGTGTTGCTCCCGCTCCATATCGAGTCCCTGACCACGTACCGGCACCTGGCGGCCTCCGATCTGGATTTCGCATTCCCCGCGCACCCGGTGGGCATCCTGCTCCTGACCGATGACCACGCCGCCGCCCGATCCCGGGCAGCGGAGCTGCGGACCGCCTTTCCCGAGCTGGCAGCCGAGGCGCTGGACCCCGACGCCGTCGCCGCAGCGGAGCCGGCGCTGTCCCGAGGCTGGTCCGCCGTCCGGCTCGAGACCGGCTACCCAGCGACCGCGGATGGGGCTACGCGCGCCCTAGCGGCCCGCGCGGTCCGGGCCGGGGTCACGCTGCGGATCGGTCGCGCCGCCCAGCCCTGGATTGAGGATGGAACGGTCCGGGGCGTGGCGCTGGACGACGGGGAGCATCTTTCCGCCGCCCAGGTTCTGCTGGCCGGCGGACCGTGGACACCCGAGATCCTCAGCGCGGAGCCGCCGTGGCCGCCCATCACCCGAACCTGGGGGGTCACCGTCCAGGTGGAATTGGCCGACCCGCCCCGGCACGTCCTGGAGGAGGGCGTTGTCCATACCGTCAACGTTCCGAGCGGGCAGGCGGGCAGCCTGTTCAGCCTGATCGCGCTTGGTGGGGTGGCCACGGTGGGATCCACCTTCCTGGCCGATCAGCCGGATCCCGAAGCGCTTGCCCAGGTGCTTGTCCAGCACGGCGGCGAGTTCGTGCCGGCCCTCGCCGACGCTCCCTTCATCCGCATCCGGATGTGCGCCCGACCCCAGTCAGTTGACGGGCGCCCCTTCATCGGTCCGGTGGCCGACGTGGAAGGGCTGTTCGTCTGCGCGGGCCACGGCCCGTGGGGCATCTCCACCGGTCCGGGCAGCGCCGCCCTGGCGGTGGAACTCATCCTCGGCCACGCCGACCGGGTCCCGGCGGCGCTGCGTGCCGACCGCCCGTTCTGATGCCCGGTCAGATGAACAAATGTCACCAAATGACGCACCACAACGACTTTAGGCGAGCCAATCGGCTCCGTGACCACTACAGCTCCCCAGTTCTGAGCACGGCCCGGACCTGAGAAGGCCGCCGGGAAATGGGTTGGCGCACCTAAGGGCGGTGTCAGTGCACATCTGGCAATTTCGGGGCGTCGTGGAAGCAGCCCTCCCGGCTGCATGGCGACCGCCTGGTCTAGTAGCCCGCCCCCACCGCGTGGCCGGCGCGGTCGAACAGCGAACCGGGCTTCCAGGCCACGTCCCGGAAATGGCGGTGCAGGATGGTCAGGACGCGGTGCTCGAGCTCGCGCATGGCCGTTTCGCCCTCGGGATCGTCATGGTCGTGACCGATGAGGTGCAAGGTGCCGTGGATGGCCAGCAGGGCCACCTCCTCCGGCACGCTCCAGTCACCCTCGGCCGCCTGGCGCACTGCCTGGTCGAGGTCGATGACGACGTCGCCCAGCATCAGCGGGCCCGGGGCGCCGGGCCGGGCGCTTGGCCGGCCGTCGTCATCCACCAGGTGAGAGCGGCCGTTCTCGACGGTCCATTCGTGCAGCGGGAACGCCAGCACGTCGGTGGGCCCACGCTCGCTCATGTGGTCGAAGTTGAGCCGGGTCATCTCCACGTCGCCACAGAGGGTCAGCTCCACCTCGGCCTGGCGCGTGCTGAGCGCGGCGCGCATGGTCTCGGCCGCGGCCGCCGAGACCACCTCCAAGGCGGTGTCCGCCTCCAGCGGCTCGACCGCCTCGGCCAGCCGGCTGCGGCCGACCTTGTCGTGGAGCGTGACCCCGGGTTCCATCCTGACCATCCTAGGCCAGGGGAGCGGCAGGCTCAAGAATCAGCGGCGGGCTGGGCACCGGGCAGGTATGCCTGCTACTGGAACCTATCGGCCAACGAGTGGCGCCACAGCTGGCTCCAGGGGCACTTCGGCGGCGAAATGGGCCACCATCGGTCATGCATCGGCCAGGGACTCGGCCGATCTTGGCCGATATGGGTCACGGACGCGCACAGGCGCCCGCGAAGCGCCTCAGGCGCTGCGGGAATCTCGCTCGATGGGCAGGACGTTTTCGGGATAGCTGATTCGCTGGTGGTACATGCCCAGCAGCTGCTCGACAAATGACCCGCGAATGCGCTCGATGTCGCGCAGGGTGAGGTTGCTGTCGTCCAGCTGTCCGTCGGACAGGCGCCCGTTGACGATGCGGTCGACCATCTCGCGGATGTCGGCGTCGTCCTTCTGGGGCAATGACCGCACGGACGCCTCCACCCCGTCGGCCAGCATCACGATCGCGGCCTCGCGGCTCTGCGGCTTGGGACCCGGGTAGCGGTAGCGGTCGGCATCGGCCTCTTCGCTCGCCTGGAGCGCCTTGCCATGGAAGTAGCCCATCACCGCCGTCCCGTGGTGCTGCGGGATGAAGGCCGCGATTTGAGGCGGGAGCCGGTACTCCTGGGCCAGCTCGACCCCGTCCCGCACGTGGGCGGCGATGATCCGGGCGCTCGTCTCGGGGTTCAGGTCGTCATGGATGTTCGGGCCGCCAGCCTGGTTCTCGATGAACGCCAGCGGGTTCTTCATCTTGCCGATGTCGTGGTAATACGCCGCCACGCGGGCCAGGAGCGGATCGGCGCCGACGGTTTCGGCCGCCCGCTCGGCCAGGTTGCCGACCATGACCGAGTGGTGGTAGGTGCCCGGCGTCTCGAGCAGCACGCGACGCAGGAGCCGGTTCGAGGGATTGGCCAGCTCGAGCATCTGGAACACGGTCAGGA
>DASWJA010000059.1:0-6650 GCA_036397375.1 Candidatus Limnocylindria bacterium | reverse complement strand
ATGGCGATGAAGACGGTTGCCCCGGCTGCCTCGGCATCGGCCTTGGCGGCCATGGCGGCGGCTACACCGTCGGTGGGCGTCATGGTCCCGAAGTTGCCGGGGAAGACCAGCGTCGGCGCTTCCTCGTTGGTGATGCCGATGACCGCCACCACCACGCCCCGGTAGTTGAAGAGGGCGTAGTCCTGCACGTGTCGCAGGTTCTGATTACGGTTGGACAGGTTGGCGGAGACGTACTTGAACGGCTCGCCCACGTCACGCGGCTTGTTGGATCGTGCGAGGTCGATCTGATCCTGGAGCCGATCAAGGCCACCGTCGAAGTTGTGGTTGCCGAAGGTCGCGACCTGGATGCCCATCAGCCGCTCGGCCAGGATCGCGGGCACGTCCTCGAAGAAGGCCGAAATCGGCGGGCTGGCGCCCACGTCGTCTCCAGCGGTCAGAGTCAGAGTGTTCGGGTATAGGGCTCGCTCCATGTCGAAGTAGGTGGACAGTGCCGCCGCCCCGCCAAGAGGCGGGAAGCCGAACGGTTGAATCGGGTCGATCTGGCCGTGCCAGTCGGAGATGTCCAGGATCTGGATCTGTTCGACGGCCGGGGGCTTGACCCCCTGCACCCCGGCAGGAACCAGGAGCGCGATCAGGGTCGCCAGGGCGACCAGCAGAGCGATGCCGCGGCTTTGCCGGGCGGAGTCGACGAGAGGCATGAGCACGATCTCCTCCAGCGGCCCGGGCACCGGCCACACAGCACCCTCAGAGCCGGAGCATGAGGATAGCGGCTCGAACCACCTTTCGCGACCGGCGAGGGCGGCGGAGGGCCAATTGTGGTGCGTCCGGGCACCGTGATCGGTCGGGCTACTCGGCGCGGACGACGAACCCCTTTTCGGCGGCCTGGATGCGGATCGGCAGCTCACCTGGATCGTGCGTGAAGTAGCACCACCAGCCGTCGGCCGCCGCCCGGCCGAGGAGGGCCTGCCGGGCCTCGACGGCGTCGATCGGATAGTCGTCGTAGGCGCTCGTCCAGCGCACGGGGAGCTGCCAGCGGGTGGGAATCAGGTCGCCGAAGAAGATGCCCCGCTCCCCGTGGGCCTCGGCACCGCCCAGCAGGACCGCCTGCGACCCGCGAGTGTGACCCCCGGTGCGGGCGACGGTCACCCCTTCCACCAGCTCGACGTCGCCATGGACCTCGGCCAGCTGCCCAGCGGCCTGGATCACGTCGAGCTGGTCGCGCTCCATGATCCCGGCCAGGCGCAGCTCGTCACCGTGCGCGGCCCGCGCCTCGTCGCGCTGGACGACGTACCGGGCGTTCCGAAATGCGGGCCGTCCATCGGCCCCGACCATGCCCCCAGCGTGGTCGTAGTGGAGATGGCTGAGGACCACGAAATCAATCCGATCCGGGTCCTCGCCCACCGCCTGCAGGGCTGCGACCGGGTCGCCGCCCTCAACCCCCTTGATGTCGCGGTCGCGCGCGGTCATCCGGAGCCCGGTTCCGGTCTCGACCAGGATCCGCTTCCCGCCGGCGTCTACCAGGAGCAGGTTCAGGCGGCACACGATCCGGCCGCGCTCATCGGTCTGGGCGAAGCGGGACCAGAGTGGCTGGGGCACGACGCCGAAGAAGCCGCCCGCGTCGGGCCGGAACCAGCCGGCCCGCACGACCCGGACCCGGACATCGCCGGCAAAGGGCCGTGCCTCGGCGGGGGGCGTGATGGCGTACAGCGGCTCGGGCATGCCGCGTCTCGGTCCTGTCAGTCGCGGTCGGCGCGTCGAGCGCGGCCGCGCTCGAAATCGGCGAAATAGCGGCTGGCGGTGGGATCGGTCTGGCCGCGGTAGCGCGAGCCGAGGGCGGGGTCGCCATACGCCCGATCGACCGGGCTGCTCAGGCGCTGGAAGCTGATCTGGCCGATCTTCATCCCGTCCAGCAGGGTAATCGGCAGGTTGGCCACGTTGGACAGCTCCAGCGTCAGGTGGCCGTCCCAGCCGGGATCGACGTAGCCGGCGGTGGAGTGGATGAGGAGTCCCAGCCGGCCCAGGCTGGACTTGCCCTCCAGGCGGGCGACCAGGTCGTCGGGCAGCGCGACGCGTTCGAAGGTCGAGCCCAGCACGAACTCGCCCGGATGCAGGATGAACGGTTCGTCACCGGCGATCATGACCAGTTCGGTGAGGTCCGGCTGCTCCTCGCGGACGTCGATGAACGGGTAACGCGTGTTGCGGAACACGCGAAACGAGCGGTCCAGGTGCAGGTCCACGCTCGAGGGTTGGACCGCGTCGGGGTCGAACGGGTCGATGACGATCCGGCCGGCCGCCAGCTCCGCCCGGATGTCCCGGTCGGACAGGATCACTCGCTGGGCCCGCTCCGCTGACGGATGAGGCGGTCCACCTCCCGCTTGAGGGTGCCGATGTCCTCGTAGCTGTGATAGACCGATGCGAACCGGATGTAGGCCAGCTGGTCGATCCCGCGCAGGGCCTCGGTAGCCAGCTTGCCGACGTCCTTGGAGCTGACTTCGCCGTCCCCGCGCTCGCGGAGGCGGGCTTCGATCTCATCGGCGGCCGCTTCCAGGCGGGCCAGGGTCACCGGTCGCTTTTCGCAGGCCTTCATGAGACCGGCCAGCACCTTGCCGCGCTCGAACTCCTCGCGCGACCCGTCGCGCTTGACGACGATCAGCCGCGCCCCCTCGGGGCGCTCGTAGGTCGTGAATCGAAACGCGCACGTCTCGCATTCGCGACGGCGGCGGATGCTGCTGCCGTTCTCCAGGTCGCGAGAGTCGATGACGCGCGTTCCCGACTCGTTGCAGCGCGGACAGCGCATGTGGCTCCTCTCCGGCTCAACTACACCACGGGTGGTACCGATGCGTACCATACCACAAGATGTGCCGCTTTCGACCGGCCGTCAGGCTCCGATCTGGTGGATGCGGGCCGCAACCGAGGCCTCGGTCGGGGCGCCCGCCTTCCAGGCGAACAGGACCTCGGCGATCTCGCGCATCCGCATCTGGGCGTGGATGACGTTGAGGTGGCCGCGCTTCCAGTAGGCCTGCGGCCCCTCGTCGTAGATCGTGGCGTGCGGCATGCGGGTCAGTCCGCAACCGCGCTCGATGGTCACCACGCCGCGCAGGGCGCGCTCCAGGTTGGCATCGAACTCAGCGTGCAGGGCCCGCAGCGGCTCGGGGGCCAGCTGCTCGGCAATCGACAGCGCGATCTCGTCCAACTCGGTCTCGGCCTTGGCCAGCCGCTCGGCGATCTCATCCGGCTCGCGGGTCCGGCGCCGCAAGTCTTCGGCGATCTCGCTCGCCGCGTCGCACAGGGCCTCGATGCGCTCGATGTGCGAACCCATCGCCTTCCGATACGAGGAAAGTTGCCCGCCATCCACGTGGTCGGAGCGCCGACGGAACATCGCCACGCTCATGTCCCCTTCCGCCGTTCGATCTCTGCCGTCAGGCGCGGCACGATCTCGAACAGGTCGCCCACGACGAACAGGTCCGCGAACTCGCCGATGGGCGCATCGGGGTCACGGTTGATGGCCACGACGTGCTCGGCAGCCTGCATCCCCACCCGGTGCTGGATGGCGCCGCTGATGCCGACCGCCAGGTACAGGGCGGGTTTCACGACTTTTCCAGTCTGACCGATCTGCAGTTGATACGGCACCCATCCCGCGTCAGCCGCTGCTCGGCTGGCGCCGACCACCCCGCCCAGTGCGGCCGCCAGCTGGTTCAGGGCCTCGAAGCCGGCCTCGCTGCCCACCCCTCGGCCGCCGGCCACGATGATCTCCGCCTCCTCGAGCGCGGCGATGGCGGCGGACTCGGTGGCGGTCTCCACGATCCGCACCTTGGCCTGCGGGCTGTCAGCGGCCGGCGCGCGGCTGACCGTGGCCGTCCCGCTGCCACCTTCGCGCGGCGAATAGGTTCCGGCGCTGACGAGCACGACGGACGTTGCCGGCGCCGAGGGCGCCGGCTGGGACGCGGTGATCATTGCACCCTGAAGCGTGGACATCTCGCACCGTATTGCGCCACCCTCCATATGTACTGCCCGAACCGGCCCAAAGGCGGGCAGGCCCAGGGACCCGACCAGGACCGCCGCCAGGTCGCGACCGTTGGGAGTGGCCGGGGCGAGGACCGCCACAGGCCCTTCGGCGCGGACCGCTTCGACCAGGGGGCCGGCGGACGTGACCGCCGGTTCGGCCGCGTCGCCGAGGACGATGACCCGGGCCGCTCCCGCCGCTCCCAGGCCTGCCGCGCCATCTGCCGCGCCCGGTCCGTAGGCCAACCCCACTGCGGTGCCGCCGACGGCTGCGGCCAGCTCCGCGGCGCCCACCGCCAGCTCGAGGGCGGACCGGGTGGGATGACCGTCGGCGAATTCGGCCAGGAAGGCGACGTCCGCCATCAGGCGATCAGCTTTCGCTGAGCCAGCCAGTCGGCGATCTGCGAGGCGGCCTCCTCCGGGCCCACGCCGGAGATGACCTGGGGTGGCGGCTTGGCCGGCGGCGGATCCGCGGCCACCACCTGGGTCAGCGGGGCCAGATCGGCGGGATCGAGCCCCAGATCCGCCACCGACCAGGTCGTCAGCTCCTGACGGCGGGCGGCCATGATCCCCTTCAGGCTTGCGTAGCGGGGCTCCCCCACCTGGTCGGTGACCGTGGCCACCACTGGCAACGGAGCCTCCAGGATGTCGAAGCCGGTCGGGTTCAGGCGGCGGATGCGGGCGGCGTCATCGGTCAGGGTCAGTTCGGCCCCATAGGCCAAGAGCGGCACCTCACGAATGGCAGCCACCGCGCCGGGGACGAGCGAGCCCTTCGCATCATCGGACGACATCCCCATCAGCGAGACGTCCGGACCCAACTTGTCGAGAGCGGCCGCCAAGACTCGTGCGGTCACCCACTCGTCAGCGCCGGCCAGGGCCGAGTCGGTGACCAGCACGCCCCCGTCGCCGCCCATCGCCAGTGAGCGGCGAAGAGCCTCGGCTGCCGACTCCGGTCCCATGGACAGGTACACGACCTCGTCCACAACCCCGCCCTCTTTCAGCCGTAGAGCCTGCTCGATCGCGTACTCGTCGAGCGGGTTGATGACCGCCTCGGCCGCGGTCCGGTCCAACCGGAGGTCGGCGCTGTAGCGCTTCTCGGCTGTCGTGGCCGGCACCTGCTTGACGCAGACCACGATCTTCACGCCGCCAAATGCTCCACTCCCCTACCGGCCCTTGGACTCGACGCCGGCCCGCGCCAGCAGGCGGCGGGCGATGACCAGGCGCTGGATCTGCTGCGTCCCCTCGTACAGCTGGGTGATCTTCGCGTCTCGCATCATCCGCTCCACGGGGTACTCGGTCACGTACCCGTAGCCCCCGTATATCTGGACCGCGTCGGTCGTGACCCGCATGGCCGTATCGCCCGCAATGAGCTTGGCGGCACTGGTCCAGTAGGCCAGGTTGGGGTCCGCGTCGTCGACGCGGGTGCAGGCCGCGTACGTCAGCTGGCGAGCGGCCTCCGTCTGGGACGCCATGTCGGCCAGCATGAACTGGATGGCCTGGAAGTCGACGATCCGCTCCCCGAACTGGCGCCGCTCAGCCGCATAGCCCAGCGCCGCATCGGTCGCGCCCTGGGCGATCCCCACCGCCTGCGACGCGATGGCCAGGCGCGATCGGTCCAGGGTCGCCATCGCAATCTTGAAGCCGTCCCCCTCCTCGCCCAGCCGGTTGGCAGCCGGAACGCGGACCTCATCGAACGTCAGCTCGGCGGTGGGCGAGCCCCGGATCCCCATCTTGTGCTCGAGCCGGGCCACCGAGAATCCCGGCGTATTGGTCTCCACGATGAATGTGCTCATCCCCTTGCGGCCGCCCGCCTCCGGATCGGTTAGGGCGAACGCTGTCAGCACGTTGGCCACCGAGCCATGGGTGATGAAACGCTTGGTGCCGGTCAGAAGGTAGTCGTCCCCCTCCCGGCGGGCGCGCATCCTGACGGACGCCACGTCGCTGCCGGCGCCAGCCTCGGTCAGGGCAAAGGCGGGGAGCCACTCCCCGGACGCCAGGCGCGGGAAATAGCGGTCCTTCTGCTCCTCGCTGCCGGCCAGCATGATTGGCAGCGCGCCGAGCTTCTGGATGATCGGGATCAGGCTGGTGGTCGCGTCCGCCCGGGCCACCTCTTCGACCACGATGGCCTGCCCGATGCCGTCCAGCTCCGTCCCCCCGTGCCGCTCCTCGAAGCCGGTGCCCAGCAGGTCGTGCTCGGCCAGCAGCTGCTTGAGGTCCCACGGGAACTCGGCCTTGGCGTCGATCTCGGCCGCGCGAGGCGCAATCCGCTCGTCGGCCAGCTGTCGAACGAGTGTCCGCAGCTCGTCGTGCTCACGGCTGAGCCGATAACCAGGAGCCGATGCTTTCTGGGTTGTGGTGGGCACTGCCAAATCGCCGCGAGTCTACCCGACCAAACCGGCGTTCAACGGCGGGCGACAAACACATACTCCCCGCTGTCCTCGGTCAGGGGCTCGCCAGCGAAGCCGCCGTAGAGCGCCTCCAGCGTCAGGCCCGCGACGTCGAGGAGGCCGAGCCACTCATTCTTGGTTGCCCACCACAGGGAGCTCCTCCCACCGCTGTCGAGTGTGATGTCGATGCGGTTGGCGCTCACCCCGTACCGAATCGTGTGCGGCACGGGCTCGTCCCGGTGCGCGCCATCGAGCCGCGCG
>DASWJA010000058.1:0-6996 GCA_036397375.1 Candidatus Limnocylindria bacterium | reverse complement strand
ACCCGCAACATGCTCGCGGCGGCGACCAGCGGGCAGGGGTATGCCATCCTCGAGGCGGGAGAGGTCTACGACCCGACGGGGCCCGATCTGCGAGCTGTCTCGGTCAGCGTCCCGGATGATCGGGCCGTGGCCGGCACCCTGCTCCCCGGGCAGCGGGTCGACCTGCTGGTGACCCTGGCCATCAACCCCGAGATCGGAGTGGTGGTCGAGGAGCCGGACAGCGGCGCCCCGCCAGCGGCCGAGGCGGCGTTCATCGCCGGCCCGTCGACCAAAGTCACGCTTCAAATGCTGACCGTGCTGGCTCGCAACGGATCGATCTACATCCTGCGTACGGACCTGGCCACGGCCGAGAAGATCGCCGAACTGACCGCCGCCGGCGGGCAGTTCACGTTCGTGCTGCGGCCGGACGAGGACGATCGGGTTGCGGTCACGGTCGGGTCGACGCTCGACAAGCTGCTCGACGAATTCGACTTCCCGATCCCCGTACCGCCTGACCTGGGAGGTCAGACGTCCGGGGGGAACTGACCAGCCGCGACGAGGCGGTGAGGGCCCCGGTGTCGCCGACGGCGGCGCCGGGGCCCGGTTCGTTGTCAGAGCCTCCCTGAAGTCCCGCGGTCAGCCAGGCCGGCCAGGGCCACTTCCACCTGGCGGGCGGTTTCGCCGATGTCCGCCGATCCATCGATCACGACGTCGGCAGCCCGCACCAGGTCCGCCGCGGCCATCTGGCTCGCCAGCCGATCCTGAACGTCGGCTTCGGACAGTCCCCGCTGGGCCAGGCGTCGGAGCGCATCCTCGGGCCGGCAGACCACCACCCACACCTGGTCGCAGCGCTCGCGGAGAGGCGATTCCAGGAGCTTGATGGCCTCCACCGCGGCCACGACGGCCCCCTCCTGCTCCAACTCGGCCAGCCGCGCCCCGACCAGCTCGCGGACGCGAGGATGAATGATCGCCTCGAGGTCGGCCAGGGCCACGGGTTCCTCGAAGACCAGGCGGGCCAGCTGTCGAGGATCGAGGGTCCCGAAGCGGTCCAGGATCCGGGCCGATTCGGGGCTCCCCGGCCGGCGTACGTCACGCGCCACCTCGTCGGCGTCGATGGTGGCCACGCCACGCTCACGGAGGAGGGCGGCCACGGTGCTCTTGCCGCAGCCGATGTTGCCGGTCAGGCCGATGACCTTCATGCGCCCGGTTCATGCGCCGCGTCGGGCGCATCCGGCGCGGGCTGGCAGCGCGGACAGAAGTGGGTCGCCCGCTGGCCGACCACCATGCGCTGGATCGGACGCCCGCAGCGAAGGCAGGGCTGGCCGGTGCGGCGGTAGACGCGCATCCGCTCGGCGGCCAGCCCGGGCTCGCCGTCGGGATCCACGTAGTCGCGGTACGACGCGCCGCCGCCTGCCAGCCCCTCGCGCAGTGCGGCGCGGATGGCCCGATGCAGGCGCCGGACCTCGGCGTCGGTGAGCGTGTCGGCGCGGCGCAATGGGTGCAACCGCGCGCGCCACAGGGCCTCGTCGGCATAGATGTTGCCCACCCCGGCGATGAACGACTGGTCCAGGAGGAGGGTCTTGAGGCGCGCGCGGCGGCGCCGCAGGCGCACGGCCAGGCGGGCGGCGCTGAACGAATCAGGGAGCGGCTCGGGGCCATGCCGGGCGAACACGTCCGCCACGCGTCGTCGGCCGCGGCCCGGATACAGCCCGATGCGGCCGAACTTGCGCGTGTCGCGGAAGCGGAGCTGCCGGCCATCGGCCAGCTCGAAGACGACTCGGGCGTTCGGGTCCGGAGCCGCGCCGGGCGCGGCCACGATCAGGGCGCCGGTCATGCGCAACGCCACGGTCATCACCCGCCCATCGGCCAGGTGCAGCACCACCGACTTCGCCCGCCGGCCCACGCGCGCCACCACAACCCCCGCGATCTCGTCCGCGAACCGCTCCGCGGGCAGCGGATGGCTGATCGTCCGGTCCCACAGGACGGCGGCACTCCGGATGGTCGCTCCGGGCAGCCGGGCCTGGAGGCCCCGAGCCACGGTCTCGACCTCGGGCAGCTCAGGCACGGGCAGGCATCGGCACCGGCGGGATCAGACCTCCGCCAGCACGACCGCCGGGTCCTCGATGTCCGCATCGGCGGGCGCGATCTCGACCCGCCGGTAACCACCCTCATCGGTCCGCAGCAGGCGGTCCATGCGGTCCCAGTCGGTCCCGACCTTCAGGTCGACGGTCAGCGGCACGTCGAGCGGCAGCGCGCCCTCCATGGTGGTCGAGGCCAGCTCGGCCAGCGACGCCATCTCGTCGGCATCGGTCTCGAACACGAGCTCGTCGTGGACCTGGAGCAGCATCCGGGATCGCAATCCGCGCTCGCGCATGGCGGCATCCAGGCGCACCATGGCGATCTTGATGCCGTCGGCCGCGGTGCCCTGGATGGGCATGTTGATGGCCATCCGCTCCCCTGCCGCGCGCAGGGCGCTGTTGCGGGCGCTCAGCTCGGGCAGGTAGCGACGCCGGCCCAGCAGCGTCGAGACGTACCCCTGGTCGCGGGCCAGGATCCGGATCTCGACCGTGTAGCGCCGGATGCCCTCGTAGGCGGCGAAGTAGTCACTGATGAACGCGCGGGCCGTCTCGCGGTCGATGTGGAGCCGGTCGGCCAGGCCAAAGTCGCTCATCCCGTAGGCGACACCGTAATTCACCATCTTGGCGATCGAGCGCTGCGCGGCGGTGACCTGCTCAGGGGGAATGCCCAACACGCGGGCCGCGGTCGAGCGATGGATGTCCTCGCCCGCCGCGAAGGCAGCCTTGAGCCCCGGGTCGCCCGACACATGGGCCAGGATCCGGAGCTCGACCTGAGAGTAGTCCGCCACCAGCAGGAGCTTCCCCGGCGGCGCGACGAACACGCGTCGAATCCGCCGGCCGAGGGCGGTCCGGATCGGGATGTTCTGGAGGTTGGGGTCGGTGCTCGACAGCCGCCCGGTCGACGCCACGGCCTGGGAGTAGGTCGTGTGGAGGCGCCCGTCGGCATCCACCAGGATGGGCAGCGTGTCGGCGTAGGTCGACTTCAGCTTGGCCAGCTGGCGGTGCTCCAGGATCTGCGCCACCACGGCGTGCTGGCTGCGGAGCTCCTCGAGGACGGAGGCATCGGTCGAACGGGCCGTCTTGGTTCGCTTGGTGGACGGCAGCCCCAGCTCATCGAACAGCACCTGCTCCAGCTGGCGGGGTGAGCCGATGTTGAACGGATGCCCGACCGACTCGGTGATGCGTGCCTCGAGGTCGGCCAGGTGGTCCGCGAACTCCATTGCCATGGCCGTCAGCGCCTCGCGATCGATGAGGACGCCGGCGACCTCCATCCGGGCCAGGACCGGCAGGAGCGGCATCTCGACCTCGCGGAACAGGTCGCCCAGGCCCACCTCGTCGAGCTCTGCCAGCAGGGTCGGGGCGACCAGCAGGGCGGTGAGGGCCTCGGCCGCGGCTCGGCGGCCAAGGGTCACCTCCTCGGCACCACTTTCGCCCGATACGGCCCGCGCCGGCAGCTCGGCGCCGAAGCGCTGGGCCGCCAGATCGTCGACTGACTGGGCCCGGAGGGCGGGATTCAGCATGTAGCCGGCCACCGACGTATCCACGGCCGGGCCGGCGAGCTCGATCCCCCGCTGCAGGAGCGTGGTCACCAGGGGCTTCAGGTCGTGACCGATGAGCGGGCGGTCGGTGCGGGCGAACCAGCGCGGGAGCGTCGTCCGGTCGCCGTCCCAGCGCAGGTACCAGCTCGACCCATCCGCGCCCGCCATGGCGATGCCCAGCAGCGAGCGCCCGAACGGGCGGCCGCTGCCCGCCGCCCAGCCCAGCCCAACCCTGTCGCCGTGCGCCGCCAGCCAGGCCTCGAGCTCCAGGCGATCGGCATCGTCGCCCACGATCCGGGGGTCTGCGTGCTCGATGGCCCCCTTGGGATCGGTCTGGGCGTCGGGCGCCACCCGCCCTTCAGACGGCGCGCGCGCCGTCTGCTTGGCCGATGCGTCCGGGGCGCCGGCTCGCACCGGGCGGCTGCCGCCCAGCAGGTCGAGCGACAGCTGGAGGCCCCCACCCGATCCGTCATCGTCATCCGGACCCGCTGGGCCGCCGATCGTGGGTGGCAGACGGTCGATCAGCGAGCGGAACTCGAGCTCGCGGAAGCGCTGCGCCATGGCGCGGCGGTCGTAGCGCCCGGTATGCGCCGACTCCAGGTCCAGACGGATGGGCAGATCGGTCACGATGCGGCCCACCTCCCGGCTGGTGAACGCATCGTCTCGGTGCTCGGCCAACCGGTCGCGAAGTTTGCCCTTCACCTCGTCCAGGCGCTCGTACAGGCTGTCGAGCGTGCCGAACTCCTGGAGCAGGCTGATTGCGGTCTTCTCGCCGACCCCCGGTACGCCGGGCAGGTTGTCCGAGGTATCGCCCTTGAGGGCCTTGTAATCGAGCATCTGGTCGGGTCGCAGCCCGTACCGCTCCATCACCCGGGCGGGATCGTAGACCACCGTGGCGGCCACTCCCATCCGGGTGGTGAGGAGGCGGACGTGGTCGTCGACCAGCTGGAGGCCATCCAGGTCGCCAGAGACCATCACGGTGTCCACGTCAGCCGCGGTGGCGTGCTTGGTCAGGGTACCGATCACGTCGTCGGCCTCGTAGCCCTCGACCTCCAGGATTGGCATCCCGAGGCGAGTCACGACCTCACGCACGATCGGAAACTGGCTGCGCAGGTCGTCGGGCATCGACGGCCGGCCGGCCTTGTAGTCGGGGTAGGCCACGAACCGGAAGGCAGGCTTGCCGAGGTCGAAGGCGACCATCGCGTAGTCCGGCTTCAGATCGGCCATCCCGCGCAGCACGATCTGGAGGAAGCCGAACACGGCATTGACGAGCGTCCCGTCCGAGGTCGTCAGCGGCGGCAGGGCGAAATAGCCCCGATAGACCAGGCTGGGCCCGTCGATCAGCATCAGGATCGGGCGACGATCTGGCATGAGTTGAGTCTAGACCGCTGCTCCGGGGCGGGCGGCCGCTAGAATCCGATGATGCCCCCGCCTGCCGTTCGGGACCCGTACGCGGTCCTCGGCCTGCCACGTGAGGCTACGTCGTCGCAGGTGGCATCGGCGCATCGGCGGCTGGCCAAGTCGCACCACCCGGACCTCCACGCCGGCGGAGCCGATGCCGTGGCGCGGATGCGCGAGATCAACGAGGCGTGGGAGGTGCTCTCCTCACCTGAGCGCCGCGCGACGTGGGACCTGGAGCACCCCTGGAGTGGGACGCCAGCCGGGGGCAGCCATTGGAGCGGCGGGCGCCACCCCGTGACGGCAAGCGCCGCGGTCCGAGCGCAGGTCTCGACGCGCTGGCGCACGGCCTCCGGCGATCCGCGCAGCGCCCGGAGGGGAACGCTCCGCCTCCGGCCCCGGCCTCCCCGGGCGGAGGCTCCACGCAAGGGATTCCTGGAAACGCCGTGGGCGGCGGTGATCTTCGGTGGAGCGGCGTTGGCGATCCTGACCGCTGCGATCGTGGCAGGGCGGCTGATCGGCGCCTGACCGGCGACTGATCCGGGCCTAGCGGCCCGACAATCCTCGGTCGATGGGGGCGGCCGACCGGCGAAGGACCAGGGCCAGGCCCAGCAGACCGGTCCCGGCCAGTGCCCCCAGGATCCAGCCCGCGCGGTCCTCGGCCGCCGCCAGGTCGCCGTCCCGACCTGTGTCAGACCCGCCGATTACCTCCGCCATGCTCTCGCCGGGGGCCGCGGTCGCATCGGCGGCGCGAGGGGGATCGGTTGCCATGGCGCCGGTCTGTCCCCGCGTACCCTCCGGCGACGCCATCTCGTCGGGAGCCATGCCTGCGTCAGTGGCAGTCTCTTCGGGCTGACCCGTGGCGGCCTCCATGGCCGCGGGGGCCGCGACCTGAAGGCGCTGGAGGAAGGCACCCGCATCGGCCGGCCCGAGTGCCCCTGTGGCGCCCACGCCGCCGACCAGCAGCAGGACCATGCCGGCCACTGCCAGCGGGGCGAAGGCGCGTCGGAATGCGATTCGCCAGCCGGCGGCCGCCTGCGGCTCCGGGACGGGCGGCAGCAGCCGTAGCGGACGCGACGGGACGAGATCCGGGAGCTCGGCCAGGGCAGTGCGGAGCACCCTCAGGTCGCGAACCTGCCCATCGCAGGTCGCGCAATCGGCCAGGTGATCAATCAGCTCGCGGTCGGAGAGGACATCGGGGTCAGCGCCGGCCAGCGCGGCCAGGCGCTCGGGATCGGGGTGCGCACGCGTTGTCATGGACATCGGTCAGACGCCCTCAAACCTCGAACAGTTCCCGCTGGTCGGCCAGCAGCACTCGCAGCCGCAGCCGCCCGCGGTGGATGCGCGACTTCACGGTCCCGATGGGTGACTGGATGGACTCGGCCACCTCCTGATAGTCCATCCCGTAGACGTCGCACAGCACGACCGCTACACGCTGGTCCTCGGGCAGCAGGCGAAGCGCCGCGTCGAGGGCGCGGTACAGCTCCGCGCGGGCCGATTCGGCGACCGGGTTCACGGCCCGCGGATCGGCGATGTCTGCCTGACCCTCATCCGGCTCCGGGAGCGCGGTCGTCGGGCGGCGCTGCGACCGGCGCAGGATGTCGTACGAGGCATTGGCCGTGATCCGCAGCAGCCACGACCGGAAGACCCCTCCCCGGTAGGCGCCGATGTGGTCGTAGGCGTGGATGAACGCGTCCTGGGTGGCATCCGCTGCGAGGTCCGGGTCGCCGAGCAGGCGCCAGGCCAGGCCGTAACAAGCGCCCTGGTAATGCTCCATCAGCTGCGCGAAGGCGGACCGATCACCCCGCGCGGCGGCAGCCACCACAGCGGCCTCCTCGGCCAACGGGCCGGTCCGCGTGGCCGGGCGACTCGGGTCGGGATCCGACATCGGCTACCTATAATCACATCCCCCGCGGGCCGGAGTGGCGGAACAGGCAGACGCGTCGGTCTCAAACACCGATGGGAGCAATCCCGTGTGGGTTCGACCCCCTCCTCCGGCACCA
>DASWJA010000057.1:0-3839 GCA_036397375.1 Candidatus Limnocylindria bacterium | reverse complement strand
GCGATCGGCAACGGGAACGGCGGCGCCGGCCCCGGCGCTCAGTCATCACCGGTCCCGGTAGCCCGGCCGCGGGGCGCGGGCTCGCCGGCCGTCACCGCCGACGAGGCGCCGCCGGCCGCCGGATCGCTGCCCATCCCGACGGTGGCGGAGGGCGCCGCGGGCTCGTTGTGGATCTCCTTCGCCCCTGACCTGTCGATCGAGGCTCTGCTGGATGCGATCGAGTCAGTCACGACCATCGTCCGCCGCCGCCCCGGCACGTTGCCGGTCGTGCTGGCGGTGCCGGTAGCCGGCGCGACCCGCCAGGTCCGCCTTCCGCAGGCCACCGGCTGGGACGAAGAGCTGGAGGCTGTCCTGCGGCGCGAAGTCCCGGCTGCGCTCAGCGTGGAGCGGAGGCTGAGCGCGGTGCGACCGGGAATATCATCCGGCCCGTGACCAAACCGACGCGCCCAACGCCCCACGGAGACGAGCTGACCGCGGCCCTCCTCCGCCACCTGCGGCGCGCGCCGAACGAGTACATGGCCCTCGATACCCTGGCCGCGGAGCTGGGCGTGGAGCCGCAGGCCCTGCAGCTGGCGGTCGAGCGGCTCCATCGGCGCCGGCTCCTGATCGCCCCCTTCGTGGAGCCCGGCCAGGCGGGTGGTGCCCAGCTGACCCAGGTGGGCCTGGCTTGGCTCATCGCGTACGAGGGTGGGACGCCGCGAGATGTCCCGGTCGCCTTCCAACCGGCCAGCGGTCGCGTCCGGGCGGAGGACGAGGCGGCCCGCCTGCCCCGCGCCCAGGTCTACGGGATCAGGACTCGTCCGGGTGGGGACTAACCAAGAACCTGCGCAGGAACTGTCGCGTCCGGTCGTCGTCCGGGTTGTCGAGCATTTTCTCCGGCGGCCCCTCCTCGATGATCCGCCCTTCCTCGAGAAATACGACCCGGTCGGCCGCCTCGCGGGCGAAGTGCATCTCGTGGGTGACCACGATCATCGTCGAGCCCTCGTGCGCCAGATCCTCCATGACGCGCAGCACCTCGCCGATGAGCTCGGGGTCGAGCGCGCTGGTGGGCTCGTCAAAGAGGAGGACCTTGGGCTCCATGCTCAGGGCGCGGGCGATCGCGACCCGCTGCTTCTGGCCGCCTGACAGGCGAGCCGGATACTCGTCGCGCTTTTCCGCCAGGCCCACCTTGCCGAGGTATGCCTCGGCCCGTTCGACGGCCTCCGCGCGGGGCACATTGCTGACGCGGATCGGGGCTTCGATACAGTTGTCGATGACGGTCATGTGGGGAAACAGGTTGAAGTCCTGAAAGACCATCCCGGCCCTGGTACGGATCTGCCGCATCTGTTCCTGGTGGGCCCGACTTCGGGCGTGAAGCGGATCAGCATCGACCCGCAGACCGTCGATCTCGATCGACCCAACCGTCGGTTCCTCCAGGAAGTTCACGCAGCGCAGGAAGGTCGTCTTACCGCTTCCGGAGCGCCCGATCAGCATGACTGCCTCGCGCTGCCGGACCTCGAGGTCGATGCCACGCAGGACGTGGTTGTCTCCAAAGTACTTCTCGACGCCCTGGGCGCGGACGATGGGCTCCCCGAGCTGGCCAGTGTCGATGGGGTGCGTGATACGGCCGGAGACCGTCGTGTTCATCGGTCACCTCGCGCCATCCGCCGCTCCAGGCGCTCTTGGAAGGCGCTGAAGATGATGGTCATGACCCAGTAGATCGCGGCCGCAATGAGCAGCGCTTCGAGGCTCGCAAGTTCGCGCCGGCCGATCGTGGACGCCCGCCACAGCAGCTCCTGGACGCCGAGAACGTAAACCAAGGAGCTGTCTTTGATCATCGAGATGAAGTCGTTGCCGATCGCCGGCGTCACGATGCGGAGTGCCTGCGGGAGCACGATCCGGATCATGATCAACCGCTCGGGCATGCCGAGGGCCTGGGCGGCCTCGCGCTGGCCGCGGGGCACCGCCTGGATCCCGGCTCGGAAGATTTCGGTCATATACGCGCCATAGTTGAAACCGAGCGCGAGGACGCCACCCACGATCACCGGCAGCGTGATGCCGAGCTGCGGCAGGGCCAGGTAGACGAAGAAGATCTGAACGAGCAGCGGCGTGCCACGGACCAGTGATACGTAGAGCGAGGCCAGCCCATTGATGACGGGGTTTCGGGAGAGGCGACCCAGCGCTCCGAGCAACGCCAAGACCACGGCCAGCGCGATCGACGTCACCGAGATGAGGATCGTGATGCCGGCCCCCTGGACGATGAACGGCCCAGCCGACGCGATGAAATCGAGGTTGATGTTCCCCGTCGCTGTGAGCGCCGCGAGGAGCGCTCCGACCAGGACGATCCAGGTCCCGATGAACCAGAAACGGAACGAAATGCGGCTGCGGCGCTGCGCGGCCTTCACCTGATCGAGGATCGTCATCTGCGTCCCCGCCGGAGGCGCTGCGGCAGTCACGTAAAACTCCTTCTAAGAGTGAACGGGGACGCTTTCGCGTCCCCGTTCGATGCTGGACGTGGTTTGTATGCCCTATTCGGCCCTAACAGTCAGGTCGAGGCCGTCGTACCACTTCTCGCTCAAAGCGGTGAGCGTCCCGTCCTCGTGCATCTCGTTGATAATCCGATCCAATTCCGCCTGAAGGGCGGAATGCGCTGGGCCGTTCTTGTCGGTCGCCACCGCCAGCGGCTCGTAGAAGACCGGCTCTCCGACGGCGACGATTGGCGCGTCGCCCGCGAGGGCCTGGGCGACCACCGTGGACGCGGTCAACAACCCTTCGAAATCGGTCCGCCCGGCCTGGATCGCCTCGACACACAGCGCGTCCGTCTCCAGGGCCACGGCTTCGACCCCCTCAGGGACCTCCGCCAACGACGACCCGTCACCAAGGACGAGGTCGCCGTTGATCCAGTCGAGGTAGGTGGTCGCTGCCCCGACGCAGATCCTCATGCCTGCAAATCCGTCGATCGACGTAATGCCGGACGCCGTGCTGGCCGCCAGCTGAGCCGGCGTGAAGTAGTAGGGCGCAGTGAAGTCCAGGACGTCCTTGCGGGCTTCGGTGATCGTGATCGATCCCACGCTGATGTCCCACTGCGCGTTCCAGCCCCCGGCCTGGACGAGGTCGAAGGTCGGGGTCTCGAACTCCACATCGACGCCGAGTCGCTCCGCGATCTCCCTGGCGACGTCGATGTCGAACCCTTCGAACTCACCCTGGTCATTCAGGAAGGACTGCGGGGCGTAGTTCGCGTCGGTGGAGACCCGGAGGACGCCGTTAGTCCTGATCGTATCCAGCAGGTCGCCGCCGCCCTGCGGCTGGCAAGCTGCAATCAACAGGAGGCCGGCCAGCAGGGCCGCCCCACGCCGCTTGGTGCTCATGAACCCTCCTTCGAAGTACGCCGAAACGGGCAGGCGTACCGATGCGTATGGCGTGGTGTACCACGACCGCTGACCCTGCGGCAAGAGAATCTGATGCGGCCGGGCGGCCGCCTGGGATCGGTACACTGCGGCCATGACCTCGACCCTGTCGCGTCCCGACCGGCCGCCGCTGGCCCGCGCGGCGACCCTGCCGTCGCGTTACTACCTGGATCCGGACCTGCTGGAGCGCGAGAAGGAGCGGATCTTCTATCGGACCTGGCAGCTGCTGGCCCGCGGGGAGGACCTGGCTCGGGTGGGGGACTTCGTGCCCGGAACCATCGCGGAGGAGCCGATCGTCATCACCCATGGCCTGGACGGCGAGCTGCGCGGCTTCTACAACGTCTGCCGCCACCGGGCGGGGCAGGTGGCGCTGGCCCGGGGCAACCGGAAGAGCCTCCAATGCCGCTATCACGGCTGGACCTACGGCCTGGACGGGACCTTGCGCGCGTGCCC
>DASWJA010000056.1:0-10964 GCA_036397375.1 Candidatus Limnocylindria bacterium | reverse complement strand
AACACCACGCCGCTGCGCATGATCGAAGCCGGCACGTCGAGGTTCTCGTTCACCCGGCGCTGCTGCCAGCCCGACCGCCGCTCGACAAGCGCGGCCCGCAGCCAGAGCAACATCGCGGCCATGGCAAACAGGATCAGAAGGCCGAACAGGTCGCGCACGGTGGCAACCAGGTTGACCACCAGGAATGCGCCGATCAGGAGGATGGCGTCCAGGACGTGGTGACGGCGGTACACCGCGAACGCGGCCGTGTAGGCGGTGACCCACATCAGGGCCCCCATGGCCAGGGCCAGGACGACCGCCGACTGAATGCTCCCGAAGCGGTACGCGGTCACGGCCGCGTCGATGCCGGTTGCCCGCATCCCATCCAGGCGCCCGAGCTGGTCGAGCTCAGGGTGGTACTCCCCGCCGACGGTCCACAACACGATCGCTGCCCCGGAAACGGCCGCCAGCGGGATCGTGACGGACACTGACAGGCGGCTGGTGCCCAGGAGCAGGCCCACGATCAGGGCCCAGATCGCGACCGGTGGCAGGAAGTCGAGCTGATCGAGCCAGCCGGCAGACTGCACCGCCCAGCACAGGCTGAGCAGCATGACCCCCAGCAGGATGACGCTGAGCCAGCCCTCGCGCGGGCCGCGCAGCGTCCGCCGAACCTCGACCGCTTCGTCAAGCACGGACGCGCTCCCGCGTGACCAGCACCCGCGCCGGGTCATCGCCGGCGCGCAGCACGACGTGGGCGAGTCCGTACTCGCTCAGCGCGTGACGGACGGCGTTCAATTCGCGGGGACCCGAGCTGGCCGTCGCCGAGTCGGCGCCGGCGGCGAACGAGTCGAGGTCAACCAGCACCGCGATCGCCCCCACGCCCCGTCGTGCCAGGCTGGAGAGCGGGCGCACCCAGTCCCGCCGCGTACAGCCGGTCACGATGCACACGGTCATCCCCCGCCGGAACTGGGGCAGGCTGGCGGCCACCACCTCGGCCAGGGGCTGGAGACCGTCGGCCTGGACGTTGGCCAGCAGATGGAGGATCTTCTGCTCCACCCGCGACCCGCGGTCCGGCGTCAGGACCTGGGCCCGACGGGCGGAGGCGGTCAGCCCCACGGACCGGTTGTCGGCCAGGGTCCGGACCGCGATCGACGCCGCGACGCTGACCGCGAGCTCGACCGACGACCCGTCCCCCGTTCCTACGTGTGCCGCTCGGTCGAGGTCCAGCAGCATCCACAGATCGGCTGCCTGCTCGGGATCGAACTCTTTGACCTGGAGCTCCCCGTGGCGGACGCTGCTGAGCCAGTGGATGCGGTTGATGGCGTCGCCCGGCGCGTACGGGCGGATGGTCGCCGCCAGGGGCGAGGCCATCTCCCTTCGGCGACGGGCAGACGACGTCCCCTCGATGGGAGCCGGCGGGAGGCGCCAGTGGGGCAGCTCGAAGAGCTTCGGAAAGACCACCACCGTGGTGGGCCTCCCGACCATCATCTCCGAGGTGAACAGCCCGAATGGATCCCCGGTGCGGACCCTCACCGGACCGATGCGATACGTCCCGCGGCGGGTCAGCGAAACCTTGGACAGCCACTGGCGGCTGGACTGGGCCCGGACCCCGATCACCCGCCCCGGGAGGCCGGTGGGGAGCGTGGAATCATTGGTCACCTCCAGCCAGGGCTTGCTCAAGCCCGCGTCGTTGTCGATGCGATATACCGCGTGCAGGACCTCCCCGACCTGGGCCCGCGGGTTGAGCACGTGATAGCCGGCGCGGACGCCGCCCAGCCCGCGACGCGCGTACCACCAGGAGCCGATGATCAGGGCGCCGACGAGGTAGACAAGAAAGAACAGGACGCTGATGCCGGTGCTGAAGGCCGCCACTACCAGCACGGTGGCGATGAAGATCACCGGCAGTCGGCGGCCGATCTGACCCATGGCGATTCCGGGTCCGCGGCGGCCGGCCTAGGCCGGCGTGCCGGCCTCAGACGGCTCGGCGATGGGCACGATAGAGAGCACCTCCCGCACGATGGCGTCGTTGTCGACCTCGCGCAGCGAAGCCTGGCTGCGCACGATCAGCCGGTGGCCGAGCACCGGGACCGCGAGCTGCTTGACGTCGTCGGGGATGACGTAGTCGCGCCCGTTGATGGCGGCCATGGCCTGCGCCGCCTTGTACAGGTGCAGCGACCCGCGCGGCGACGCCCCGAGGTATACGTCGGGGTGCTCGCGGGTGGCGCCCACCAGCCGCACGATGTAATCAGCCACGCCCTGGTCGACGTAGATCTCCTTCACGCCGACCTGCATCTGGCGCAGCTCGTCCAGTGGCAGGACCTGCTGGACGGACTCGATCGGGTGCAGGCGTTTCTGCTCGTCGAGGATGACGAGCTCCTCCATCGGCTTCGGATACCCGAGCCGGATGCGCAGCAGGAAGCGGTCGAGCTGGGCCTCGGGCAGGGCGAACGTGCCCTCGTACTCGATCGGGTTCTGGGTGGCGATGACCAGGAACGGGCTCTGCATCGGATAGCTCACGCCATCGATGGTGGCCTGCCGCTCCTCCATGCATTCGAGCAGCGCGCTCTGGGTCTTGGGCGTGGCCCGATTGATCTCGTCGGCCAGGACGACCTGGGCCATGATCGGTCCGGGGCGAAACTCGAAATCCTGGGTCTTCTGGTTGAATATCGACAGCCCCGTCACGTCCGAGGGCAGGAGGTCCGGGGTGAACTGGATGCGACGGAACGTGCATCCCACGCTGCGGCTCAGGGCCTTGGCCAGCATCGTCTTGCCGACCCCGGGCACGTCCTCGATCAGGATGTGGCCTTCGCACAGGAGCGCCACCAGGGCCAGCCGGACCTCGGCGTGCTTACCGACGATGACTCGCTCGATGTTGCCGATGGTCCGCTCTGCCGGTTCCTGGACGTTCAAGGCGCACTCCTGGTGGCGAGGTTCGGTCGCCTGACAATACCCCAGCCGGCCGTCGCGCGGTTCAGGAGCCCACGAGCCGGAGCCACTCCGCCATGACCCGTCCGCCGATGGGCGCCGCCGTCACGGATCCCGGGCCGGCACCCTCCACGATGACCGCCACCGCGATGCTGGGCGCGGCGCCCGACTGGGCGGCCGCGAAACCGATGAACCACGAGTGCGGTGGAAGGTCGCCGCCCCGCTGGGCCGTGCCGGTCTTGCCGGCGGTCTGGACTCCGCCGATCCCGTAGTTCGCGACGTTCGCGGCACCCGCGTATGGGACGCCGAGCGGCCCATGGACCGCGTCGACCATCGCGGCTCGCACCGCCTCGGCAGTCTGGGGGCTGACCACCGTCCGCCCGCCCGGGCTGCTGTACGTGGCGGTAACCTCGCCCGGAGTTCCCGATGGATCCGGGGCCCGGACCTGTTGCACCACGAACGGGGCCAGCATTACGCCCTGGTTGGCGATGGTGGCCGCCACCAGCGCCATCTGGAGCGGCGTCGCGGTCACCCTCGCCTGGCCGAAGGCCGCCGATGCCAGCTCGGCGTCATCCACGAAGCTCTCGCATCCACCCTCGGTGAGAGCAGTCACCGACGACGCGGAGACCGGCAGGGCGTGGTCCGCCGGGCCAACCCGCAGGTCCTCGCAGAATCCGAAGGCCGAGGCACCGGTCAGGTAAGGACCCTGACCCAGCTCCAGCCCGACGTGGGCGAAGTAGATGTTGCTCGAGATCTGCATCGCCGGTGACAGGTCCCACAGGGCGGGTTGGACGCCGGCCAGGTCGTGCTCGGTGATCGTGAACCCGCTCACCACCAGCCCGCTGACCTCCTCCTGGGGCTGGGTGGGGAAGGTCGTCTGCGGGGTGATGGCGCCCGCTTCCAGGGCGGCGGCGGCGGTGACGACCTTCATGATCGAGCCGGGGACGTAGACCCCGTTGCGGGCGCGATCCACGAACGGCGCACCGGGGTCTTGCTGGAGCGCGCTCCACGGCGCTTCGGCGTCCAGGGGGTCGCCGCTGATCGCCGTGGCGTTGAAGGTCGGGCTGGAGGTCATGGCCAGCACCGCCCCGGTGGTCGGGTCGAGCGCGACGACGGCCCCCACGCTTCCGGCCAGCTGGGCCGCGGCGAAGGACTGGAGCCGCGCGTCGACCGTGAGCACCAGGTCGTGAGGTTGCGGCGGGCGCTGCAGGACGTCATTGACCACGTCGTGCAGCGGATTCGGGTCGCGCAGCCCGACCAGCAGCTCGTCCCAGGCGCGTTCGATGCCCGAGGTGCCGTATCGGAACGAGGCATACCCGACCAGGTGGGTCGAAGCAGGATCGGCGTACGCCCGACGGGCGATGCCGTCCACGACGGTGGTAGAAGCCAGCACGGTCCCGTTGGTGTCGAAGATCGTGCCCCGCGGCTCGCTCCGATGAGCTGCGATGAGTGCGGGGTTGTCCGGCCGCGCCTCGAGCTGCGAGGCCAACACGACCTGCCACCACGACATTGCCAGCGCCAGCACGGCAAAGCCGGCCAGCATCGCCGTCCCCAGGCGGGGCAGGTGGCGCGCGATCATCCGGCGTGCATCTCGGGCTGAGCCGATTCCGGCGATTCGGCCGATTCCGCCTGGTCTGTCTCGATCGACCGATGGCTGATCGACAGCAGCAGCCCGACCACCACGAAGCTGGCGAGCAGGCTGGAGCCGCCGTAGCTGACGAAGGGCAACGTGATCCCGGTGAGCGGGACGACCTTGAGGTTGCCGCCGATGATGATCAGGCTCTGGAGCACCAGGCCCGCGGCCAGCCCGGTGGCCAGCATGGTGCTGAAGTCGTCGCGGGCCAGGACCGCGATCCGCAGGCCGCGGGTCATGATCACGGCCACCAGCCCCAGCATCGCGACCCCACCCAGCAGGCCCAGCTCCTCGCCAATCGCGGCAAAGATCATGTCGGTGTGGACGGCGGGGATGGGCAGGCGACCGTCCACCTGCGGTAGGCCCTGGCCAAGACCCTCACCCAGCAGCCCGCCGCGCGCGAACGCGTAGATGGCCTGCACGGCCTGGTAGCCGGAGCCATTCGGATCCGCCCAGGGGTCGATCCAGGTGTCAATCCGCTCGTGTACATGTGGGAACAGCAGGTAGGCGACGCCCGCCCCGACCACGAACAGCACCGCGCCGAACAGCACGTACGTCCGCCGCCCGGTGGCCACGAAGAGCATGGTCAAAAAGACGCCGAAGAACAGGAGGGCCGTCCCCAGGTCGCGACTCACGACGACGACCAGCATCACCGCCGCGAACACCACCAGCATGGGCGCCAGGTACGGGATGGGCGGCAGGGCAACCGGGCCGAGTCGCAGGCTGGCCCCGGCCAGCACCGCCCGATTCTCCGCCAGGTAGCCGGCCACAAAGACAACGAGCATGACCTTGATTGCTTCCGAGGGCTGGAAGCCGAAGGGGCCGATCACGATCCACAGCCGCGCCCCGTTGACTTCGGACCCGAACAGCAGAGTGACCACCAGCAGGGCCGCGGCCAGCAAGCCCCAGCTGTACTTGTAGTGGCGCAGGAATCCGTCGTCCCGGACCCCGATCGCCACCACCACCATGGCCGCCAGGCCGATCCCGAACCAGACCAGCTGGGTGCCCACCATCCCCAGGTTGAAAGCCGGGTTGCCGGCCAGGTCCTGCGGCAGGCGGTTCAGCATCACGATTCCCAGCGCCCCCATGGCCGCCACGGCGGGCAGGAGCAGCTCGTCGCCGCGGTGCCCCGACCAGGCCAGGACCAGGTGAGCGCCCAGCATGAGGCCAACAAAGACGACGGCCACGGCCAGCGGCCCGAGCTCGGCCCGTCCTGACTGCGCGATGTGCGTGACGACCACTCCCAACGGGACGAGCAGCAGGACCGGGATCAGGAGCCCGAGCTCGGTGCGACGCGCGGCCAGGCGGTACACGCTCAGCGCTCGAGGCGGAACCGGACGCGGCCCACCACCAGCTCGTCCCCGTACGACAGGGCCACCGGGCGCTGGATGCGGTGGCCGTTGACCCACGTCCCGTTCGTGCTGCGCCGGTCCTCGACGTACCAGGCTCGACCCCGGAAGGTGAGCGCGGCGTGGGTGCCGCTGGCGAACTCGTCATCGAGGTAGATCGTGCTGTTGAGGTCGCGGCCCAGGGTCGTGATGGGCCCGATCTGCAGGACGCGCCCGACCGACGGCTCCTCCCCCGGCGATTCGAGGACCACCAGGCGGCCCATGCCCGTCCGCGTGGCGGCCGCGGTGGCCTCGGCCTGGCGGAGATCGGCCCGCAGGGCGCGCGCGAAGCGGTACAGGATGACGAACAGGAGGGCCAGGAACCCGAGCTGCAGCGCGAGGAGAAGCAGCCGCAGGAGCTCGTTGGTCACGGGGCGAGGAACGTCATCCGCGCAGCCGGAACTCGATGCTGGTGCTGCCGATCCGGATCCGGTCCCCGTCCGCCAGCGCAATCTCCTCCACCGGCCGGCCGTTGACGGTGGAGCCGTTCCTGCTCTGCAGGTCGACGAAGCCGTACGCGCCGTGCTGGAGCTTCAGCTGACAGTGATGGCGGCTCACCTGCGGGTCGTCCAGGATGACGTCGTTGTCGGCCCCGCGGCCGATCGCGATCAGCGCGCCACCGAGGTCGAATCGGGCTGGCGCCGCGCCATCGGTCTGGACCACCAGGAATGCGCGTGACGCCGAGTCCGGCTCGGGCACCGCGTGGCCGGGTCGGGCCAGGACGCTGGTGTTGGTCGGGTCCGGGGTCGCCGCCGTGTGCGTGGCGGACTCCTCGTCGGCCACCGCGGCGGCGACCCGCACCTCGCCGCGCGGCACCATCGGATCGGGGCGCAGGACCACTCGCGGGCGCGCCACCAGCCGGTATCCGAGGCGCCGGGCGCGAGTCAGCACATCGTGGGCGAGGTCGTCCTCCAGCGATCCGTGGTAGGCGTCGAACGGCGCGTAATCGGCCGGGTTGAGGTGCAGGGCGTATCGGTTCGGAACGATCACGCCGCCCTCGGTGAACCGCTTGTTGGTGTCCATCGCGCGCTCGATCCGCTTGGCGAGCGTCACCGGTTGGGGTGGTGCCGCTCCGAGCCGACCCGCGGGCGCCTCCACCAGCCGCTCGAGGAAATCCTCGATGCGCCGGAACATGCCCACGGCCAGCGATGCTAGCACGGGGTACCAACGGCGCCGATCGCGGTACTTTGGCCCGATCCGAGCATCGGGCAGGTGGTGGCTATACTGGCGGCCCGTGCGAGACGGGCCTACTGATGACGACTGAGATCCTCACCGAATCGTTCTGCGAGCGCTGCGGCACGCGCTATGAATTCGGCACGCCCGAGCCGCTGTCGACCGGGCGGAAAACGCGCGGCCTGGTGACCGGCCTCCGGGCCTTCATCATGAGCACCGACAGCCTGTCGGACTCGATCAACGACGCCATGCGGGCCGAGGAGGAAACGCTCGCGGCGGTCCAGATCGACGCGTTCCAGCAGGCGTTCAACTTCTGCCTCGACTGCCGGCGCTACACGTGCGTCAACTGCTGGAACGATGATGCGGGGCGCTGCCGCTCCTGCGTGCCGTTGGTCGGCGTCGACGACATCGCAGGATTCGACCAGCGGGTGGCGGGCCCGCCGGTCCCGGCCGCGGCGGTGGAAAGCGCGGCCCTGCTGACGAGTGCGGATACGCTCACCTGGCCGGAAGCGGACAGCGTCGCGCCCGCGGCCGGGGCGGCGACCGACGGCGAACTGGTCGAGGTGGAACCGGCCGCTACCGAGGCTGCGGAAGAGGTGATCCCTGAGCCGGTGGCCGCCGAGGAGCCCGAGCTCGAGGTCCCGGTCGCTCCCCCGCCACCCGTCACCACCCCTACTCCCCGACGCGACCTGCGCGACACGTTCCTGCGCGGGCCCATCTCGCCTCCGGTGGCCGCGTCGAAGGAAGAGGTGCCCGAGAGCCTCGCCGCGCGCCGCAGCCAGCTCGACAGCCTGGGGATCGACGACCCGGGCGAGGGGACCGTGTCGGTCGGCCAGCGGACGGAGCTGCCCTATCGGTCGAGCGGTGCGGGATCGTCGGCCGGCGGTAGCGCCGCCCTGGCCGCGGTCTGGGATGCCTCGACCCGGGCCCTCATGGAAGGCGCCCAGCGCGCATCGCTCCGCCCGTGCGCATCGTGCGGCCTGACCGTCTCCTCCACCGCCCGATTCTGCCGCCGCTGCGGCACCCCCCAGACCCTCAGCGCCTGATCATTCCTTCGGGGTGCCACCGGTTGAACCGGCCGCCGAGTCTGCGCCCCCGCTCGAACCTCCACTCTTTCCCGAACCTCCCCCCTCGGCCGGACTGGCCGCGGAGTCGCCGCTGGCCGTCCCTTCCGCCTTGCGCGAATCGGTGACATAGAAACCGCTGCCCCGGAAGATGACCCCGGTCGGGTGCAGGACCCGCTGCATCGGCCCTCGGCAGCGCTCACAGACCTCCGGCCCGTCCTCCAGGATGGAATGGATGATCTCGATCGTGTGGCCGCAGTCGCGGCAGCGATAATCGTAGGTCGGCACCGAGCAGGATGATCGCAGGGGCCGGCGGAGGGAGCAACGCCGCACAGCGCGGCGTGGATCAGCTGAGGGTCAGGTTCCGGCCCGTAGCAGGGAGGCGACCGACCAGCGACGCCGTTCCGGCTGAGCGGCCGGGCCAGCCTCTTCGGTGCCGGCCACGATGCGCGCCAGACGATGGATGTCGGCCGTGATCTTCTCGCGCGGGAAGCGGAGGATCAGCGGCTGGCCCTCGTTGGCCGCCATCACCGCGGTCGCCCCAGCCGACACGATGGTCGCCATCACCGGGCGGCCGAGGGCGCTTTCCATGTCACGGATCTTGACCCCGTGGTTGGCGCGGTTGGCGACAACCTTGATCGCGTCATCGATCCCCAGCTCATAGGCGAGCTGGATGAACTGGGCGCTGTTGCGGAGCGGGCCGACCTCGGGAGTGACGGTGAGGAGGATCTCGTTGGCGACCGACAGCATGGCCACCGTCCGGTCGTCATAGCCGGGATGGGTGTCCACAATGATCAGGTCGTACTGCTGCCGCGCCCAGCGCACGGCCGCGATGAGGAGATCGGGGCCGATGCGCTCCGCGTCGGCCGGCTCGAAGCCCCAGGTCAGGACGTCGAGCCCGCTCGGCTCGTGGTTCACGACCAGGGACTGGAAGGCCTCGTCATTCCAGTGCTCGGGGGGACTCTCGGCCAGGTCCGCCAGGCCGCGACGGGCCGGCACATCGATGACCGCGGTCACGTTGCCCACGCCGGCATCGGCGTCCAGGAGCAGGACGCGCTGCCGAGTCTGGATCCGTAGTGCGACAGCCAGGTTCACCGCCACCGTGGTCTTGCCGACCCCGCCCTTGGGCGCGAAGACCGCGATCACCCGCGCGTTGGCCGGGTCGTGCGCGCCGATTTCCGGGGTTTCGCGATCGACGCTGGGAGCCGACGCGGAGCCGGAGCGGATGAGTACGGCCTGGAGTCGGTAGACCAGGGCATCGGGCAGGATTGGCTTGACGACGAACTCGTCGCTGACCTGCCACAGGTCGTCCAGCTCGCCCGCTTCGTCCCCCAGCAGGATCAGGGCCGGGACCGGATTGGCTTCATTCAGGCGCCGATGGATGCGCCGTACCGTGCTGGACGACAGATCGGCGTCGAGGATCGCCATCTCTGGCGCGCGCCCCTCGGCCAGGGCCGCCTCGAAGTCCTCCTCGCTGCCGAGGACGTCGAATCCCGCGCGTGCGAGTGCGCCGGCGATGGCGGCGGCATCGTCGTGCGCGGCGACCAGGACTCGGGGTCGTTCCATCGGTGCCCTTTGGTGCGGTGACTCGGGGCACCAGTGTCCACGCCCGGGTCATGTGCAGGCAATGGGACGAATGTACCGATGCCTACGGGTTCCCGCCGAGGCGCATCCCGCACTTGGGGCAGTAGAAGGCGCCCGTGCCGCGGGCGTCGAAGCCACAGTGGCCGCAGATCTTGCCCTCGCCGGCATCCCGGCTGATCGGAGCGTCGGCGGTGCCCGCCGCCAGGCCCGAGGCCAGGATCTGTTGCTGCAGGTTGCTCAGCAGGCGCTGTGCGTTTCGCTCGGTGTCTCCCCGCTGGCCCTTGCCGCCCCATCCGAGGACGGCCCGCACCACGAGCTCGCCGGTGAGGTCGTCGAAGTGGCTGGCCAGGCCGCCACTGATAGCGTCAAAGGTAGGGTACCCGGAGGTGTCGGTCTCTCCCAGCAGCAGGCCGCAGACGAGGGTGTCGATGGTCATGTCCACCGCCTCGGTCTGCTCGAGCACGAACAGGGCGTGGCGGGTGACGGGGCTGGCCTGGCGCCGGGCCGCGATCCACTGCTCGAGGTCCGAGAGGCGCTCGATCACCGGTGCGGCAGAGGCGAGCTCGAGCGGTAATGGAGACACCACCTCGATGCCATCCAGGGTCAGCGGTTCGACGATCCGCGGCAGCGATCGCAGGACCTCGGGTCCGGGGGTGAGCCGGATGACGTCGCCGCTGCGCGCCAGGTACGCCAGCGCCACCGAGTACTGGCGGCCGCCGACCGCCGCGAAAGCGGCCGTGGGCGCCTGAATCTCCGGTTCGGGCTCCGACTTGCGGCGGCGCAAAAATCCCACGCGAATCCCCTGTTGCGTCTGGGTCGGGGGCGATTCTACCCCGACCCGGACGACTCGCCGATCTGGCGCAGCCGTTCCTCGATCTCCGCCAGACGCTCCCGCTCCCGGGCGACGACGGTCGCCGGGGCCCGGGCGATGAAATTCGGATCGCCCAGCAGCGCCTCGAGCCGCACCTGGCTGCGACGCAGCTCGGCGGCGCGGCTCGAGGTGCTCCGGTCGTCACCGGTCGTGGCCGCCTCCAGCCAGATGGCCCCCAGCGCGGTGGCTGCCCGGTCGGTGGCCGCGGCAGATGTATCCGGGGCCAGGATCTCGCACCGAACGCGGGCCAACGGCTCGATGTAGCGGCGGACGGCCTCGGCGGCCTCGGCGGCGGCCGCGTCAGTGGGCACGAGGCGCAGCGGAACGACGGCGCCGGCGGGGATGCC
>DASWJA010000055.1:0-4655 GCA_036397375.1 Candidatus Limnocylindria bacterium | reverse complement strand
GGCCGCGGCGCAGCACACCGGGTTGCCGGCAAACGTGCTGCCATGGGCGCCGGCGGTCCAGGTGAAGAGCCGCTCACGACCGATGAAGGCGCCCAGCGGCATGCCCGAGGCGATGCCCTTGGCCACCGTCACGACGTCCGGCTCGACATCGTAGGCCTCGATGGCCCACATCCGGCCGGTGCGCCCCATGCCCGACTGGATCTCATCGGCGATGAGGACGATGCCGTGCTCGTCGCAGATCTCGCGGAGCCCGCGAATGAATGCCGGCGGGGCCGGGAAGTAGCCGCCCTCGCCCTGGATCGGCTCGAACACGATGGCCGCCACGTCCTCGGGCGACACCAGCCGGCCCAGGATGGATCGGCGCAGGACCTCCAGCTCCGCGCTGCCGTCGCCGCCTGAGCCCTCGTGCCAGGACCGGACGCGCGGGAACGGGGCGTGGAAGACCATGGGCAGCAGGGGCCCGAAGCCCGCCCGCTGCTTGAGCTTGGAGTTGGTCAACGACAGGGATCCGAGGGTGCGCCCGTGGAACGCGCCTTCGAAGGCGATGATCGCCGGGCGGCCCGTGTGGTGGCGCGCCAGCTTGATGGCCCCCTCGACTGCCTCCGTCCCCGAGTTGGTCAGGAACACGCGGGCCTTCTCCTCGAACGGCGCGATGGCCGCTAGGCGCTCGGACAGTTCGAGGTACCGCGGCTCGTAGAAGTCGGTGGCCGCGATATGGACCAGCTGCTCGGCCTGGGCGGTGATGGCCGCCACAACCGCCGGGTGCGAATGGCCGGTCGCCGCAACCGCAATCCCGGCGGCGAAGTCGAGGAATCGGTTGCCGTCGACATCGGTGACCACGTACCCGCTGCCCGACTCGGCCACCAGCGGATAGGCGCGGGTCAGCGACGGACTGGTGACGGCGGCGTCGCGGGCAATCAGCTCGCGGGCGCGCGGACCGGGAAGCTCGGTGATGAGGTGGGGAACGGCTGGCGCGGCATCGGCCGCTTGACGGAAGGCCCGAACGGTCATGAGGGGACCCCTGGTCGAAAGCGGCGCGTCCTGCCCGCGCCCCTGGCTAGCTCAGCCAGATGTTAGCGCCTCGACCACCTCCCCGATCAACCCCGGGCCCGCGTAGACGAGCCCGGTCCACAGCTGGACCAGGTCGGCGCCGGCGTCCAGGGCGCGGCGCGCATCGGCTCCGGAGAAGATCCCGCCGGAAGCGATCAGGGGGAACCGATCCTTGGTCTGGGCTTTCACGGTACCGATGGCGGCAAGCATGCCTTTCAGGAGCGGCCGGCCCGACAGGCCGCCCTGGTCCGCTCCGGGTGGCAGGTCCGCGCGCAACCCAGTCCGGGAGCGCGACGTGTTCGACAGGACCAGCCCTGCTGCCGGTGAACCGGCCAGCGCGTCGACGATAGCCGTCAGGCGGTCCGCCGCCAGGTCGGCCGCCAGCTTGACCACCAGCGGACGGCGAGGCTCGACGGCCGACAGCGACGTGACCAGGGCCGCGAGGCGTCCCGGCTCCTCGAGCGCCGCCAGTCCTTCCGTATTCGGTGAGCTGACGTTGACGGCCACGTAGTCGGCGACCGGCGCGACGATGCGGAGAACCGCCAGGTAGTCCTCCTCGGCCGCCTCGTCAGGGGTCGTAGCGCCGCGACCCACGCTGACCCCCACGACGAAATCGGGCGGTAGCCAGGGTCGGGCGCGGGTCAGCCGCTCGACCATCGCCGCCGCGCCGTCGTTGTTGAATCCCATCCGGTTCACCAGCGCGTCGTCCTCGGTCAGGCGCCACAGGCGGGGGCGCGGGTTGCCGGGCTGGGGCTGCGGAGTCACGGTCCCCACTTCAGTGAAGCCGAAGCCGAGCGCTCCCCAGCCCACGACCGCCTCCCCGTTCTTGTCCATCCCGGCCGCCAGCCCGACCGGGTTGCGGAACCGGAGGCCCATGTGCTCCACCGGCCGTGTGGCCGCCCAGGAGCCGGCGGGGCCGTCGCTCGCCAGGTGGCTCAGCAGGGCCCTACCGTACGAGCCTTCCGCCGCCATGCGCAGGGCGGTCATGGTCACGCCGTGGATCCATTCCGAATCGGCCGTGAAGAGCACGGGCCGCAGGCCCTCGTACAGGTCGCGCTGCCAGCCCACCCTGGTTGGCTCCGGTCGTCAGGTGTCGTGGGCGCGGGGGAAGGCCATCTCGGTCGGCCACACCGGGGGCAGCGACTCGTCGTCGCCCGCGGCCTGCCCTCCGGTGGGCGACATGTACTCGTGCCACACCTCGGTCCCGGCCGCCGGCGGGTCGTCGAGCTCCTTGATGGCCACGATGCCGTCGAAGCGAATGGCGCCCTGGCGGCCGTCATCGGTCTCGAAGTCGTCCTCGTATTGGGTCGCGATCTCCACCGCGCGGCCCATGGCGGCCTCCTCGTCATCCCCGTCGATCAGGACCACGCGGTCCTCGACCAGGTACGGCTGAGGGGCCTCCTCGACCAGGTACGCGTACCGCAGCTCGACCGCGAACCAGCCGCTGCTGACGACCCGGGCGGCGGCCGGATCGGCCTCGACCGCATCGGCGCGGCGACGGTGGGTCATGCGGGGAGTGGCTCTTCGCCCATGACCGTCTGCGACTGTTCGCGCAGGAACTGCTGAACGTAGTACGGGCCCAGGCCGCTCTTGCCCGACGAGCCGGATCCCTTCCAGCCGCCGAAGGACTGGATGCCCGGCCACGCCCCGGTGGTCGCGCCGCTCCGCCGGTTGACGTACACGACCCCGGCCTGGATGCCGGTCAGGAAGCGCTCGATCTCGGATTGGTCGTGCGAAAAGATGCCGGCCGTCAGGCCGTAGGGGGTGTCGTTGGCCAGGCTCAGGGCCTCGTCCAGAGAGTCCACCTCGGCCACCACCACGAACGGCACGAACAGCTCGTCGCGGAACAGGCGGTGGTCGGGCGGGAGGCCGGTGACCACGGTCGGGGTCGGGAAGTAGCCGCGCCCCACGTCGCCCGAATCGAGGACCTGGCCCCCGGCCGCGATGGTGCCGCCGTCCCGGCGCGCCTCCTCCACCGCATCGGTGAACTTGCGCAGCGCCCGGGCGTTGATGACCGGGCCCATCCAGTTCTCGCGTTGGGTGGGGTCGCCCACCTTGATCTGCCGTGCTCGCTCGGCGAGCTGCCGGACGAACTCCGCCGCCACGCTGCGTTCGACGTAGACCCGCGAGTTGGCGCTGCACTTCTGCCCGTCGAACCCGAACGCCGAGCGGGCCACGCCCTCGGCCGCCTCGTCCAGGTCGGCGCTGGCAGTCACGATGGCCGGGTTCTTGCCCCCCATCTCGGTGATGATCGGCCTGGGGTACTCGCGTGTGAATCCGCGGTACAGCCGCATCCCGACCTCGTGGCTGCCGGTGAACACCATCCCGTCGATGCCCGCACTCTCCTCCAGCTCGGCGCCCACGGACTCGCCGGGGCCGCTCACGAAGTTCACGACCCCGTCCGGAATCCCCGCCTCGCGCAGGGCCTCGACGAACTTCCAGCCCATCAACGGCGCGTCGGACGAGGGCTTCATGACCACCGTGTTGCCCGCGATCAGGGCGCCCGAGGCGGGCCCGCCGGCCAGCGCCATCGGGAAGTTGAAGGGACTGATGACCGCCCACACGCCGTGTGGCTTGAGAACCGAGCGGGTGTGCTCGGCCGGCGACAGCGATCCCATGGGCTGGACGAACCCGTCGTGGGCTTCCATCTGGTCGGCGTAGTAGCGGAGCAGATCGGCTGTCTCCTCCACGTCGCCCAGCGACTCCAACCTGTTCTTGCCGACCTCGAAGGTCATGAGTGCCCCGTATTCGAACTGCCGCTCGCTGATGAGGTCCGCCGCGCGGCGGATGATCTCGAGCCGGCGCTGCCAGCCGAGGTCACGCCAGGCCGGGAACGCGTGGCGGGCCGCGGCGATCGCGTCATGCACGTCCTTGCGGGTGCCGACCGGGAAGCGGCTGACGACCAGCTCGGTGTCGATCGGGGAGCGGTGCTCGAAGGTCTCGCCCCCTTCGCGCAGCTCGGATCCGATCAGCATGGGGTACGTCTTGCCCAGCTCGCCGCGGGCCCATTCCACCGCCCGGTCGAAGGCAGCCTGGAGCTCGGGGTTATCCGCGCTCAGGGTAGCGTAGGTGATCTTCAGGCGGGGGCTGGTCGCGGTCACGGATGGGTCTCCTGGATGGGTCGGTCCGGATTATCGCACCGGCTCCGAGCGGCCCCGAAATGCCCCGTCGGGCACAGTGGGAGGCCAGGCTCCGGGGGGAGAAGAACCTGGCCTCCCGGGCGGATGATAGACCGATAACCGGGCGCTGGGGACTGCTTTTGGGCGGATCAGACCGATGTTTTGGCGAGGTGGTACAGCCCCAGCTTGAGCTCAGGCAGGGGCGGATAGGAGCTCATCAGGAAGGCCCGCGCGCGGTCGCCATACAGGCGCGGCAAGATGGCATGCGCGGCCTCAACGTCCCGCAGGTCGAGCCTGGCGTGGACGACCTTGATCTTGAAGCCGTGGCGCAGCCACCAGCCTGTTCGTCGCTGGGTGGCCTGCCGGGCATGGTTGACCACCTCCGGCTCGAGGAGCGGCCCCACGTCGTCGCGGCCGTAGTAGCCCATGACCACCAGCCGCCCGCCGGGACGCAGGACGCGCAGCGCTTCGGCAATGGCCGGCAGC
>DASWJA010000054.1:0-12594 GCA_036397375.1 Candidatus Limnocylindria bacterium | reverse complement strand
AACCCGGCGTGAGTCGGCGGCCTCGACTCGCAGGGTGACGTCACGGAACTCGACCTCGGTGCCGACCAGCGGGATCCGCCCCACCCGATGGATGATCAATCCGCCGACCGTGTCGTAGGCCTCCTCATCCGGCTCCTCGGCATCGCTCAGCTCGAACAGGTCGCGCAGGTCGTCCATCGTGACCCGACCGTCGAGCCGATAGGCGCGACGGTCGCCATCGGTCTCGATCGGCTCGACCAGGCTCTCCTCAATGTCGTACTCGTCCTGGATCTCACCCACGATCTCCTCGACCAGGTCCTCGATGGTGACCAGGCCGGCGGTACCCCCGTATTCGTCGACCACGATCGCGATATGACGGCGAGCGGCGCGCATCTCGGTCAGGAGCTCGTCGATGCGCTTGGTTTCGGGCACGTAGCCGGCCGGTCGCGCCAGCGACCGGATGTCGATCGGCTGGTCCCTGTCGGCGGCGGGACGCAGGTAGGGCAGCAGGTCCTTGGCGTACAGGATGCCGATGATGTTGTCCAGGTTCTCGCGGTACACCGGGACCCGGGAATGGCCCGCCCGCACGATGAAGTCGAGCACCTCGTCAATGGGGTCGTCCGCCTCCACCGCCTTGATGCCGATACGCGGGACCATCACCTCATGGACCCGCTTGTCGCCGAGCTCGATGACCCCATGGATCATCTCTTTCTCCGACTCCTCGATCTGGCCCTGCTCGGACCCGGTTTGGACCAGGAGCTTCAGCTCCTCCACCGACAGGAGGCCGGTCTGGGGACGCTCCCGTCCGCCCAGCAGCCGGACCAGGAAGCCGCTGATGGTGGTGGTCAGCCAGACGAGGGGCGCCAGCGACCGCTCAAACACGCTCAACGGCCGCGAGGCGATGAGGGAAAAGCGCTCGGGGAAGTTCAGAGCCAGGGTCTTCGGCACCAGCTCGCCGACGATGATCGAGGTCAGGGCGATGAGCAGAGTGACCAGCAAGAAGGCGATCGTCTCGGCCGCCGAGCGGATCGGCTCCCAGGGAATGCCACCAATCAGGTCGGCGATGACCTGGCTGAATGAAAGGGCGCCGATGGCCGATGCCAGGAAGCCGAGGAACGTGATGGCAACCTGGATGGTGGCCAGGAAGCGCTGGGGATCGGCGATCAGGCGCTGGGCTGCCCGAGCTCCGCGGCTGCCCTCATCAGCCAGCTGGTCAAGCCGGTGCCGGCGCACCGTGAGGAGTGCGATCTCCGCGGCGGCGAACACGCCCCCCACCAGAATCAGGATCAGGACCACCAGCAGGTCCATCCACGGATTGCCGGTGCCGGCAGCGCCCTCAGGCATCCGGTGGGTCGTCCCCGCGGCGGCCTCGGCGGAGCTCGATCGGGCGCGCCGGGACTCCGACCACCGTCTTGCCGGGTGCCACGTCGCGGGTCACCACACTGCCGGCGCCGGTCTTGGCGCCGGCTCCCACCGTCACCGGGGCCCGAAGCATGGTGTCCACGCCGATGAAGGCCCCGTCGCCGATCACGGTCTGGTGCTTGGTGGTGCCGTCGAAGTTGGCGGTCACCGTGCCGGCGCCGATGTTCACGTCGTCCCCAACGTCGGCGTCGCCCAGGTAGCTGAAGTGGTGCTGCCGTACCCGCGCGCCGAGCCGGCTCTGCTTGACTTCGGCGTAGTTTCCGATCTCGCTTCCCTGGCCCACGACGCTGCCCGGGCGAAGATGGCTCATGGGACCGATCCGCGCGTCCTCGCCGACCTCGGACTCCTCGATCCAGGAGCCCAGCACACGGGTCCGGGCGCCGATCCGGCTGTCCGAGATCCGGGTTCCGGGTCCAACCACCGCCTCGTCGCCGATGACGGTCTGGCCGTTCAGCACCGTCCACGGCTCGATCCGCGCGTCCTGACCGATCTCGACCGTGGCATCGATGAAGGTGGTGTCGGGGTCCACGATCGTGACCCCGTTGCGCATGTGGCCCTCGGCGATCCGCCTCCGCAGCAGGCGCTCGGCAGTCGCCAGCTGGACGCGGTCGTTGATCCCGAGCGCCATCTCGGGCTGTGGTGCCTCCACGACCCGAACGAGCTGCCCATCGGCCACCGCCAGGCCGACCAGATCGGTCAGGTAGTGCTCGCCCGACGGGCTGAGCGGGACCCGGCCCAGGTTCGCGCGCAGCCAGGCCGCGTCGAAGCAGTAGGTCCCGGCGTTGACCTCGTCCAGGGCTCGCATGGCTGGGTCGGCCTCGGCGTCCTCGACGATGGCGCGGCACGCGCCGTCCGGCCCGCGCACGATGCGGCCGTACCCGGCTGGGTCCGCCAGCCGGGCGGACAGCAGCACGATCGCCGCCCCGCTCTCAGCCTGGTCCTCGACCAGGTTCGTCAGCAGCTCGACGGGGAGGAGCGGCACGTCGGCCATGGTCACCAGGAGCTGGGTCGCGTTCGCCGGCACGCTGGGGAGGGCCACCCGGACCGCATCGGCGGTGCCGAGCTGGGGCTCTTGGCGCACGGCGGTGGCGCGTCCCGCCAGCACCGCCTCGACCGCGTCAGCGCCGTGTCCGGTGACGATCACGATCGGTGAGGCGGCAACTCCGGCGAGCGCGGTCAGGACATGGTCAATCAGCGTCCGGCCGGCGAGCGGGTGCAGCACCTTCGGCAGGCGGGACCGCATTCGGGTTCCCTGGCCCGCGGCCAGCACGACGGCGGCCGGGCTTGTCACGCCGAACGGCGCTCTATGGGGCGCATCAGATCTGCGGATGGTAGGGGGCCGCTCGAAGGAGCGTCAACTAGCCTCCGCTGCCATGGCCACGCACTCGATCTCCACCCGCGCTCCCATCGGGAGGGCCTGCACCGCCACCGTGGTCCGGGCCGGGTACGGCTCCGGAAACGCGTCGCGGTAGACCTCGTTGACCTCGGGGTAGTCGGCCATGTCGACCAGGAACACGGAGGTCTTCAGGACCCGGTCCAGCCCCGAACCGGCCGCGTCCAGGATTGCGGCCAGGTTGGCGATGGCTCGCTTGGCCTGGGGCGCGGCCCCGCCTTCGACCAGGGCGCCGCTGGCCGGATCGAGTCCCAGGCTACCGGCGGTGAAGACCAGACCGGATCCGACCATCCCCTGGCTGTAGGGGGCGACGGCGCCCGCGGCGTTGTCGGTCCGAACCGCCCGTCGACCGCTCACCGCTCGATGCTAGCCGGTTCGGGGCGCAGGTGGGTGCGGGTTGTAGCCAGTCCAGCCCGCTCAAGCCGGGATGCGACACCGGCGGCCCGCTCGGGGTCGTCGGTCAGCGCGAACACGGTGGGGCCGGACCCGGTCAGGTGCGGCTCCCCGCCGGCGCCGGCCACCAGGCGGAAGATAGAGTCCAGCTCAGAGCGCAGGCGGCGAGCCGGGGCCGCGAGGTCGTTTCGGCCCGGCCGCGTGGCCGCGTCCTCCGTCGGTCCGCTCCATTCGCCTTGCCGCAGCTCGGCGAACACGGCGCCGGTCGCCAGGCCGAACGGGGGGTGGACGAGGATGGCCTCGCTCGGGCCCATGGAGTCAGGAGCGACCTGGTCGCCGATGCCACGTACGCGGGCCACAGCTCGTAGGGAGGCGAAGAACGGGACGTCGGCGCCGATGGTGGCCAGGGTCACCAGCTCATCGGCGGTGGGCCGGTCGTCGCCCTGGCCGGTCACCCAACGGGCGAGGCGCCGGGCCGCGGCCGCGTTCGACGAACCGCCGCCCAGGCCGGCCGCGGCCGGGATCCGCTTGTCCACGGACAGCCCTCCGGTTGGTGGCCGGCCGGCCAGGCCCGCCAGCCATCCTCGCCAGGCGAGGTTGGTCCGGTCGGCGGGCACCCCGGCCACGGCCGGGCCACCGATCCGCAACTCCGGGCCTTCGCGGGCCAACGACAGCTCGTCGGCGAGCTCGAGCAGGACGAGGAGGGAGTCCAATTCGTGGAACCCGTCCGCCCGGCGGCCGAGCACGGTCAGCCACAGGTTCAGCTTGGCCGGCGCCGCCAGCCGCCAGCCGCCAGCCTCCACCACGTTCACGTCACCCCCGGCCCGCGTCGAGGGGAAGGCGCAGGGCGGCCGCAAGGCACGCCCACTCGGGCAGGCTCAGGGTCTGGGGCCGCCGCTCGGGGTCCACCCCGCACGCGCTCAACGCACCGTCCACGGTGTCGCGGTCAACCGGGAGCTCGCGGACCAGGCTGTTGTGGATCTGCTTGCGTCGCTGTCGGAACGCGGCCTGGGCGACTCGATGGAAGATCTCACGGTCGGCGGGCGGAACCAGGGGGGCCGGACGACGCTCGAGGCGGAGGATGGCCGAGTCCACCGCCGGCTCCGGTTCGAACGCGGCCGCCGGCACGCGGCCGACGACCGCGGCTTCCGCCAGGTCCTGGACGAATGCCGACAGATAGCTCATGTCCCCCGGCGGCGCGGCGACCCGCGCGGCGACCTCGGCCTGTACCAGCAGTACGGACCGCTGGGGCGGGTGCGGGCTGCCAAGAAACCGATGCAGCAGCGGGCTGGTGATGTGGTACGGAATGTTGGCGACCAGGTCGTACGACTCTCCGGGGAACAGGGTTTCCGGGTCCACGTCGAGCGCATCGGCCTCCAACAGGGTCAGGCCCACCGCATCGTCCAGCTCGCGACGGAGGTAGCTCGCCAGGTGGGCATCGATCTCGACCGCCATGACCTCGCAACCGGCCGCCAGCAGGCGCCGGGTCAAGACCCCCAGGCCCGGGCCGATCTCCACCACCCGACCGCCAGGCGACAGGTCGGCTGCGGCGAGGATGGCGTCGAGCGCGTCGGCGTCGGTCAGGAAGTTCTGGCTGAGGCCGCGGCGCGACTGGAGGCCCTCGCGACGCAGCAGGCGCCGGAGCTCACCCGGGGTTGGGGGCCGCGGGACGTCGCTGGCGGCCGGGCGCGCCATCAGGCCGCCGCCTGCCACGGCAGCGCGAGCGCGGGGATGGCCTCCAGCCCCGGGTCGGCGCGATCCCCGGCCGCGAACCGGTAGGCGGCCGCCGCCCCGATCATGGCCCCGTTGTCGGTGCACCAGGCGGGTGGCGGAACGAGGAGCGGAATGCCTTCCAGCCGCTCGCCCAGCGTCCGGCGCAGCATTCGGTTGGCGGCGACCCCGCCACCCAGGGCCACGGCCGCCACCACGTGCTCCTGCGCCGCCGCCACGGTCCGGCGCACGAGCTGCTCGACCACGGCCCGCTCGAAGGCGGCGGCGATGCCATCCACCGGGATCGGCTCGCCCCGCGCGCGGTGGCCCTCCACCTCGCGCAGGACCGCGGTCTTCAGGCCGGAGAACGAGAAGTCATACCGACCCCGCGCTCGCGCCAGCGGGAAACGGGTGGCGGGTGGCGTGCCCTCGGCAGCGGCCGAGATGGCCGGACCGCCGGGGTACGGAAGGCCGAGCAGTCGGCCGACCTTGTCGAACGCCTCCCCGGCGGCATCGTCCACGGTCTGCCCCAGCAACCGATAGCGCCCGTGGTCGGCCATCAGCACCAGCTGGGTGTGCCCCCCGGACACGACGAGGCACAGCAGCGGGAAGGGCGGCTCGCGCGGGAGGACGGCATCGGCATCGGGCGCATCGGTCAACCAGTTCGCGTAGATGTGGCCCTCGATGTGGTTGACCGGTACCAGCGGCAGGTCATGGCTGGCGGCCAGCCCCTTGGCCAGGTTGACCCCGACCAGCAAGGAGCCGATGAGACCGGGCCCGTAGGTGACCGCCACGGCGTCCAGGTCGGCCCACGCGGCGTCTGCGGCCTTGAGAGCAGCCTCCAGGGAGGGGACGATCCAGCGCAGCTGCTGTCGGGCGGCGACCTCGGGCACGATCCCGCCGGTGGCGGCGTGCATGGCCACCTGGCTGGCGACGACGTTGGCCTCGATCCGCCGGCCGCCGACCACGACGGCGATCCCCGTTTCGTCACAGCTGGTCTCGATGGCCAGGATCCGGGGACCGCTCACGCCTCCACGTCCTCCTCGGCGGCGCGGGCGGCCTCGAGCGCCTCGCGCATGGCCGGATCGGCCAGAGGCGGGGTGGTCATGATGTAGGCGTCCTCGCCGTCATCGGTGTAGTAGCGCTCCCGGCGGCCGGCGATCTGGAACCCGTGACCCCGGTACAGGGACTGGGCGGCCAGGTTGGAGACTCGTACTTCCAGGGTAATCCGCGCCGCTCCGAGCTCGGTGGCCGCGGACAGCAGGGCCTGGATCAGGCGACGCCCGACCCCCTGTCGGCGCCAGTCGGGGTGGACCGCGAAGGTCGTGACGTGCGCCTCGTCCACCATCAGCCACACCCCGGCATACCCGACGACGGCGCCCCCTTGGCGCGCGACCGTGTACCGGGCCAGACGATTGTGGGTCAGCTCCTGGGTGAACGCCTCCGGTGGCCACGGCGTGGTGAAGCTCCGCCGTTCGATCTCGAGCACGGCCGGGATGTCATCGGGTCGCATGGGCCCAATGCGAACCGCCGCGGTCAGAGCCACGTGATTGGGGCCGGGGCGGCGTCGCCGAGTCCGCGCGGCGGACGCAGGTACACGGGTTCGAGCTGGGCGACGTCA
Organism: Candidatus Limnocylindria bacterium; assembly: GCA_036397375.1. Taxonomy (GTDB): domain Bacteria; phylum Chloroflexota; class Limnocylindria; order QHBO01; family QHBO01; genus DASTEQ01. The sequence continues at coordinate 6,076 of DASWJA010000054.1, read as the reverse complement.
TCCACCGATCCGTCCCGGAACCGGTCTGCAGCCAGGAGAGCCACGGCGGCCGCGGCCCCGTCGGGTGGCTGGGCGTGGGTCAGCCCGAGGGTGGTGGCCAAGTCCCGTGGAGCCACCAGGGGGCGGGCACGGGCCGCGGCCGACAGCGCGTCGAAGGCCACGATCTGCGGCTCCGCCTGGTCCCGGGCACGGGCGTACACGTCTGACGCCCCGGCGCGGGACAGGGCGGCGTCCGCATCCGGGACCGCGACCAACCAGGCGTCCAGGCTCGGGATCCCGACGATGGGGCAGCCCAGGCCCGCAACGAGGCCCTTGGCCAGCGCGAGCCCGACCCGCAGACCGGTGAACGAACCGGGGCCGATGCCGACCGCGATGCCGGTGACGTCCCGCAGCGTGGCGCCCTGTTGATCGAGGAGCTGGAGCAGACGGGGCAGCAGCCCGCCTCCCAGTCCGCGCTCAACACTCCAGGCCGCGCTGCCCAGCAGGCGGCCGGCCGGATCAGCCAGGGCCACAGATTGATCGCTCGACGAGCTGTCCAGCGCCCCGATCATGGCGTTACGGAGACATCCAGGACCCTCGACAGATCCGCGTGTCGAGGGCCGGTGGCTCGCCAGCGGAGGAGCCGGAGGTTGGGCAGGGATGGGTCACCCGTGATCTCGATCCGCAGGTGATCCGGTGGCAGCCAGCCGTCGAGGCGTTCCGCCCACTCGATGACTGTGACACCCTCGGCCTGCCGCTCGTCGAATACGCCGGCCTGGCGCGCCTCATCGGCATCGGTCAGCCGGTAGGCGTCGACGTGAAACAGGGGCAGTCTGCCGAGATGCTCGTTCACGATGATGAACGTGGGGCTGTTCACGACGCTGCGCACGCCGAGGCCCCGCGCCACGCCCTTGGCGAGCTGGGTCTTGCCCGCACCGAGTGGCCCGACCAGGGCCAGGCAGGTGCCCGGCTGGGCGGCCCGTCCCAGCCAGCGGCCGATGCGCCGGGTGGTGGCGGCCGACGAGGAGCGGATCCGGCCCTCGGCCGTGGCCGCGGAAGCAGTCGCCTTCACGCCGGCGAGTATGTCAGGAGAGCGGGAGGCTGGCCTCCAGATTGGCAAGTGCCACGCTGACCGTCCGCCCGGCGTCGAGGCGGACCATGCCGCACAACGCGCTGATGCCCGACCCGATGGCCATCGGCTGGGCCGGCACCTCGCTCAGCAGGCCGGCCTGGCCGCGGCCGGGACCGGACACGATCACGACCCGATCCCCCACCCCCGCGCGCGTTACCCGCACCGGTGCCGGCGAGGCGTCATAGATGAGGAGCCGGCGTCGGTCGCCCAGGACGGTGGCCGGCTGGCCGGCGTGGGCCTTGAGCCAGGCGAATCGCGCCGGATCCATCCCGGCGCGCCCGTACCCATCCAGCGCGAGCACCGCGAAGGGTGGCGCGGCGGTACCGAGGAGGCTGCGGCGGTGTTGCAAGCCGGCGAAGTCGGCCAGCTCGCGCGCGTGCAGCCCGCCGACCACGATGGCGGCCACGCCCACGGCGCGGGCCCGCGTGATCGCCTCGGCCGAGGCCCATGAGCCGCCGACCACGATCCGACCGGCGCTGTCGGCATCGATGGCGGCCGGCTCCAGGACGGCCTCCGGGTCGTCGGCCAGGACGCTCAGCTGCCCTTGCACGGCCGGCCCAGTCCCGCCCGCGCCGGCCATCTGCACGGCCGGAAGGGCGACAGTGATCGACCGCTCCTCGACCTCCATCACGATCCCGCGCACCTCACTCCGAATCGGCTCAGCCGGTTCGAGCGGGAGGAGGTGAGCCATGCCGTCCGACGGTTGGTATGCCAAGAACAGGGCCGCCACGGGTGAGCGGACCTCGCGCTCGGGTGTCCGGGCCAACGGCTGGTCGGCTCGCACCCGGTCTCCCGGCGTCACGAGGAGCAGCTCGGCCATCTCGCCCCGCTTTCGGCGCAACGGCCGCGCGACGGGAGTCGTGCGGGCAGCGACGGCTCGCACCGTTCGGGCCAGCAGGTCGCCGGGCCCGACCTCGTCGCCGACGGCAACCATCGCCTCAGCCCCGGCGGGAAGACGCACCTGGTGCCGGTACGGATCGGCAATCGTCATCAGCCGGCCGCCGGTCGCCCTTCGCGCCGCAGCGCGTCGCGCCACGATTGGATAACGCTCCGGGCATCACCGGGGCGGGTCGGAAGCTGGATCGGGTCATCGCGGGCATCCAGGATGACCCCGACCGCCCCGCCGGTCACCGCCGCCCGGACCCGTCGCGATCGATACGCCACGCCGAGCTCAACGCCGCGTTCGAGCTCGATCTCGAGCTCGCCCGATGCTCCCCGTTCGAGCGGCAGGACGGCCACACCTCCGGCCCGGACTTCGTGCCGGGTCGAGTCCGGCCAGCCCGGACGGTGGAGGCGGGCCCGGAACGCCACCTGCCCGGGTCGCCCGCCGTGGGTCACGACTGCCGTGCCAAGAGGCACCAGCAGATCGTCGCGCAGGGTCTCCATGCCTTCATCGACGTCCTCGCCGGCCAGCGTGCCCAGCGGTCCGCAGATCCCCCACGGGTCCACGGCAAGCTGGGTAACCCCGGCCGGGCGCAGGCCGTCGAGGAGGGCGAGGGCCGCATCCCCGGGATGAACGGCGCCGGCCAGGAGGCGGCCGCCGCCCACCAGCAGATCGATCGGCGGGCAGCCTCCCAACCACCGGCGCGCCGCGGCCAGGCGGTCGATGCCGAGCGCCTGAACGATGGCCGCTTCGGCGACCGATGAGGGGACGGCCATGGGGCGGGCGGCCAGGTTGGCCATCGCGTCGGTGGTGGCGAACTCGTCGACGTCGGCGGGAAGCACTTCGGACGCGGCCCGGGAGCCCTCCGGCAGCGGGCGGTCTCCGGTTCCGGCCAGGATGGCGGTCGTCCCACCACTCGGCGTAGCCGCTCCCCAGCCCAGCCAGGTGGCCCCCACGTCAACGCCCAGGACCTCCAAGCCCAGTCCGCGCGCCAGGGCCACCATCGAGCGGCCAAACGCGATCGGGGCCAGCGACCGGACCTCGCCTTGACCGTTCGCCTGCGCCAACAGGGTCAGCAGGGCCGCGGACAGCGTGTCATCCACGGCCGGACCGATCCATTGCATGGCTGGGCCGAAGAGCCCGGCGAAGGGCTCCTGGACATCCTCGGCGCCGACGACCAGGAGCGGGGCACCGGACGAGCCACGGGCCGCCGCAAGCACGCCCCACAACGGGCCTTCGGGAGGCGGCGCGCCGTCCGAGGACACCGCCAGCCAGGCGTCGGGCTCCGCGTTACGGATGGGCTCGTAGCGCTCCGACTCGGGACGGCGGTCATTCCCGGCCAGCGCGGCCACCACGCTCCAGCCATTTCGGGTGGCGACCAAGGTGGCGGCCTCCTGGTCAGCCGTCGTGTCAGCCACGACCGCCAGGCGTCCGGGCCGCCGCGGCGACTGACAGGTGATCCGCGGCGCGTCGCGGACCAGGAGTGCCAGTCGTCGTGACAGGCGCGCGTCGGCATGGGGAGCCAGGCGGCCCACGAGATCCTCGACCAGGACCGAGTTGCCCCACGAGCTGGGTTGGGCGGTCCCGCTCACGATCCGCCACCGACCGCCGGCCCGTCCCACCAGGGCGGCCTTGGTCCAGGCGCTGCCGAGGTCGAGCAGCAGGGAGAGCTCGGTCTCGGGCACCGGACGCACGTGGGTCGAGGTGGGACGCGGCTCGGCCGCGCCGATCGTCTGGGTGGTCATGGCCGGCCGTGCCGCCGTGGGAGGCGTTGGCGGAGCATGGTCGTCACCTCGTAGTTGATCGTACGTCGCTGCTCAGCCACCTCGTCGGCCGTGATCTCCTGGTTGCCCTGGCGGCCGATGAGGACGAATTCGTCGTCCAGGCTCGGCGACTCCGCGTCCGAGACGTCGACCACCAGGCCGTCCATGCTGATGGCGCCCACGACCGGCACCCGCTGCCCATGTACCAGCGCCAGGCCGTTGTTGAGGTGCACCCGCGGCCAACCGTCACCATAGCCGATGGGCAGGGTCGCCAGCCGTGCCGCGCGCGGCGCCTGCCAGCGCAGGCCGTAGCCAACCGGCGTGCCCGCGGCCACCTCGAAGATCCGAAGGGGCAATGTGCGCAGGCTGAGCACCGGCGTCAGCCCGGCCTTCCGCGCATCGGCCCAGCTGGGGGCCAGGCCGTACAGGCCGATCCCGGGACGCACCGCATCCGCGAAGCCTCCTGCACCGGCCAGGATGGCGCCCGTCGCCGCGACGTGGACCAGCCCGGGGTCGATCCCGTTCGAGCGCAACCCGTCGAGCACGCCGGCCAGCCGTCGGAGCTGGAGGTCGGTGTGCGCCTCGTCTTCGCCTACGGCCGCGAGGTGGGTCATGGTGCCGACCAATGCCAGTTGGCGGCTGGCCGCGATGCGGGTCGCAAGCTCCACGGCGCCGGCCGGATCGATGCCCTGGCGCCCCAGGCCGGTGTCCACCTTCAGGTGGACCTCGATCCGCCGACCGGCCGCGGCACCCGCCGTTTCGAGCCAGCCCAGCTCGGCCGCGTTGTCGACGATCGGCTCGACCCCGGTCGCGGCCACCGCCTCGGCATCGCCTGCTCCGATCCCCCACAGCAGGACCACGGGACCGGACAGCCCGTTGGACCGGAGCTCCATCGCCTCCGACAGGGTGGCCACGCCCAGGCGCTCCGCGCCGTGGTCGACCAGGGTCTGCGCAATCTCCACCGCCCCATGGCCATACGCGTTGGCCTTGACCACCGCAATGACCTGGGCCGGACCGGCCAGCCGCCGCAGGGCAGCAAGGTTCGTGACCAGGGCGGTGTGGTCGATGTCGATCCAGGCCCGATGGCGGCTCGCCACCGCCGTCGTCATCATCGCTTCGCCTCACGCCCGCGCAGGACGGCGATCGCTTCCGGCAGGAGGCGAGCCACATCGGTCGCGAGCACCCCAGCCGATCCGATCCGCTGCTCGGCCAGCAGGCCGGCCGCGGCATGGATCGCCACCCCGACCGCCGCCGCCTCCAGGGGGTCCAGTCCCGCCGCCAGCATGGCCCCGATCGCGCCCGCCAGCACGTCTCCGCTGCCCGCGGTGGCGAGCGCGGAGGTGGCCACCGCCGAGCGCAGGAGCCGGCCGTCCGGCGCGGCGATCACCGTGTTGGCACCCTTCAACACCACGACGTGCTCCCACAGCCGGGCGGCCTGGTTGGTCGCCTCTTCGCGTGCGGCGTCGTCGCCCTCGGGCGGCGCCGCCTTGCCGCGCAGCAGTCGCGCGAACTCACCCGGGTGGGGACTCAGCACGGCGGGCGCGGACACGGTGCGCCACCACCGGTCGCGGGCGGCGAGCGCCGTCAGCCCATCGGCATCGATGACGACGGGCTGGCGCAGGTCCGCCAGCAGGCGCGCGGTGCGGCGCAGCGTGGCGGCATGCCGTCCCAGGCCCGGACCCACGACCACCGCGTCGTACTCGCGGGCCGCAGCCGTCAGCTGCCGCCAGCCGGCCGGCGCCACCAGGCCCAGCGCCTCCTCGGGGAGGAGGAGCGACGTCAGCTCGGGAACCAGACCGAGCAGGCGGAGACCGACCGACTCGGGGGTCGCCAGGCACACCAGCCCGGCGCCGGCGCGCGCGGCGCCCAGGCCCGTCAGGAGCGCTGCCCCGGCGTACTCGAGCGAACCGGCAACGACGAGGACCCGCCCGAAGGTCCCTTTGTGGCTGCGCGGCGGACGAGGCGGGAGATGCTCTGCCACCCAGCGCTGGGTGAGGGTGACTCCTCGCCCGGCGACCACCGCCACGCTAGGCCTCGGCCGGCCGGTCCGCGATGGCGACCGCCACCGCCATCCGGCGCTCATGTGAGATCGACACGGTCACCTCACCGATTCCCAGGCGCGCGGCCCGTGCGGCGGCCCGGCCGTGGAGCAGGACCTGCGGTTGTCCGGCGAAGTTGGGCAGCACCTCGATCTCGCGCCACCCCACGCCCCGCACGCCCAGCCCGAGCACCTTGCTCACTGCTTCCTTGGCCGCCCAGCGGCCGGCGACGCGTTCCACCCGCTCGCCGCAGTATCGGTCCTCGCGGTCGGTCAGGACG
>DASWJA010000053.1:0-1718 GCA_036397375.1 Candidatus Limnocylindria bacterium | reverse complement strand
GTGCTTGGCCAGCAGGTCCGTGAAGGCGACGTCATCGGCCATCGGTGAGCGGGCCATGATGTAGAAGGTGCCCTCCGGCATGGTCGTCTCGTAGCCGATCTCCCGCAGGGCTCCCACCAGCCGGTCGCGGCGGCCCTGCATGGCGGCCACGTCGATCGACAGCCGCTCCAGGTCCTCGATAGCATGCTGGAGCAGGGCATTCGGAAAGGCATACCCGGTCGCCAGCTGGGCAACCTGGACCGTGGCACGGAACGCCTCCCGGCCGGGGAAGGTGGGTGGCACGGTCAGGTAGCCGATGCGCTGCCCCGGCGCCAGCAGAGTCTTGCCATACGAGTAGGTGACGACGGTGTGTGGGTAGGCCTCGGCCGGCGAGTGGAACTCCAGCCCGTCGAAAAGGATCCGGTTGTACGGCTCGTCCGAGATCAGGGTGACCGGATGACCCATCCGCTCGGAGGCATCGGTCAGGGTCTGAGCCAGGAGGTGGAGCGTCTGCAGCGGATAGACCCGCCCGCTCGGGTTGTGGGGTGAGTTGAAGATCAGCGCCCGTGTGCGGGGCGTGATCGCAGCCGCCAGCTCGTCGAGGTCCGGCTCGAAGTCCGGCGGGGCCAGGTGCAGGCGGATCGGTACCCCGTCCTGGGCCAGGATCATGAACTCGTAAAAGAACCACGGCGGCGAGAAAAAGATGACCTCGTCCCCGGGCTCGACCAGGGCCCGCATCGAGACCGCCAGAGCCGCGAAGCCGCCGTTAGTCATGGCCACGTCGGCCGGGTCCCAGCTCATGCCGGTCCGGGCGCCCAGGCTGCGCGCGACCGCGATCCGTGCTTTGGGCTCGCTGAACTTGTACGCGAACCAGTCCCTGCGGCGGGGCTCGAGGTGGTTGCGGAGCGCCTCGACGTACTCGGGCATCGGCATCTCCTGCGGGTTGCCGACCGCGAAGTTGGCGATGTCCGGGTTGGCGTTCAGCTTGGCGAAGGGTCCATCGAAGAAGGCCTGGAACGGGGCGATGGATTGGGCGAGCCGATCGATGCGTCGGGTGGCGGTGGTGGTCATTCCTGGTTCGAACTCCTCAGCGCTGGGCGGCCGCGATGGCGCCCAGCAGCACGGTCTTGGGCGGGAAGTCCTCGCAGTACTGGTAGCGGTGGGTCAGGCCGAGCCGGCCGTCGGTGGCCACCACGAACTCCCCGGGGAGCTGCCACGGGGAGTCCACGACCGCCCGCTCCGTCCCTCTCCGCGGCTCGACGAACATCGTCCGCGCCGTCTCCGCGTCACCCGGCCGCCACGGGAAGTCGTGGAGGATCTGCGGTGCTTCTCCCTCCAGCAGGCCATAGGCGCGATAGGCCTCGCGCTCCGGGTCGCACAGCAGCGGAAACCGATATCCGCGGCGGGTGGCGACGTCAGCGGCGCGTTCCGGCTCGGCCTGGCACACCGCGACAACGGTGGCGCCGGCCTCGGCATAGGTGTCCAGCTGGTCGCGAAGCCCTTCCCAGCGCTCCATCAGGCACGAGCAGCCGAAGTGGCGCATGAAGATGATCAGGGCCGGGCCGAAGGCCCAGAACTCGGACAGCCGCCGATGGCTCCCGGATGTGTCCGGCAGCTCCAGGTCCGGGGCGGCGTCGCCGGCCTGGACCGGCAGGCGGTCGTATCGGGTCCAGGTCGGCCCCGCCAGCCAGCCGGCCACCCATCGTTCCTCGGCCGCCTGCTGGAGGTCCTCGAGTGTC
>DASWJA010000052.1:0-1614 GCA_036397375.1 Candidatus Limnocylindria bacterium | reverse complement strand
AGGACCTCGGTCGGGAACGGATATAGCTGCTCCACCCGGATGACCGCCGTCTCGGGTGATGCTGCCCGATGCTCGGACAGGACCAGGTCGTAGTAGACCTTCCCGCTGCACAGGACCACGCGACTCACGGCGGCCGCCCTCGCATCGGTCTGGCAGTCCGGGTCATCCACCACCGGCGCCCAGCCGCCGCCTGCCAGTTCGGGCGGCCGGGAGGCTGCCTCGGCCAGGCGGAGCAGGGACTTGGGAGTCATGACCACCAGTGGACGCGGCTCGGCGTGCAGCCCCTGGCGACGCAGGAGGTGGAAGTACTGGGCCGCGGTGGTGGGGTAGGCGACCCGGATGTTGCCCTCGGCCCCCAGGGCCAGGAACCTCTCCAACCGGGCGCTCGAATGCTCCGGGCCCTGGCCTTCGTAGCCGTGGGGCAGCAGCAGCGTGAGGCGCGAGGTCTGGCCCCACTTTGCCAGCCCGGCGATCAGGAACTGATCGATCACGATCTCGGCCGCGTTGACGAAGTCGCCGAACTGCGCCTCCCACAGGACGAGGACCTCGGGCACCGTCACCGCGTACCCGTACTCGAAGCCCAGGCAGGCGTACTCGCTCAGCGGGGAGTTGTGGATCTCGAAGCTGGCCTTCGACCCATCCAGGTGCTGAATAGGAGTCCAGGTGGCGCCATTGGCCGCGTCGACCAGGGTCTGGTGTCGCTGGCTGAAGGTGCCACGCACCGTGTCCTGGCCGGTGAGCCGGATCGCGACCCGGTCGCCGAGCAGCGAGCCGAACGCCAGCGTCTCGGCGTGACCCCACTCGACGGCCGCCTCATCCGCGGCCAGCGCCTCGCGACGGCGGCGGATCTGGCGCACCAGCTTGGGGTGAACCGTGAAGTCCTTCGGCACCGAGTGGAGCTGCTCGTTTAGGGCCAGCAAAGCGTCCATCCCCACCTCGGTGCGCGGCTCGTCAGTCTCCTCGACGGTCAGCGACTCGGCGCCGCGGTCCAGTTGCGGCTCCGCCTGGGCCTTGCGCACCGCGGCCTGACGAGTCATCAGGTCGCTGCGTGACTCGTCGACCAGCTCTTCGGCCCGCTTGGCGGACACCACGCCGGCTGCCACCAGCCGCTCGGCGTACTGGGCGCGAACCGTTCGCTGGCGCGCGATGGCGTAATACATCCGCGGCTGGGTGTAGGCCGGCTCATCGGCCTCGTTGTGCCCATAACGGCGATAGCCGACAAGGTCGATGACCACGTCGCCGGCGAACTCGGCCCGGTAGGCCATGGCCAGCCGAACGGCGTCCAGGCACGCCTCGGGGTCATCGGCGTTGACGTGGATGATGGGTACGTCGAAGCCCTTGGCCAGATCCGAGGCCCAGGTGGTGCTGCGGGCCTCGCCCACCGAGGTCGTGAATCCGACCTGGTTGTTGGCGATGAGGTGGACCGTGCCGCCGGTGGCGTAGCCGTCCAGCCGCGCAAGGTTCAGCGCCTCCGCCACGACGCCCTGCGCGGCGAAGGCGGCGTCCCCGTGGATCAGCACCGGCAGGGCGGCGCTCGGATCGACGGTCGCGACCGGCGTCGAACGATCCGTCTGATCGGCCCGCGTGCGGCCCTCGATGACCGGGTTGACGGCC
>DASWJA010000051.1:0-15883 GCA_036397375.1 Candidatus Limnocylindria bacterium | reverse complement strand
CTGGCCCAACGAATCGGCGGGGTCTGGGAGAACGACGTCGAGCGCAGCGAGCAGACGCGAGTCGCCGACGGCGAGCTGCGCAAGCTGGCGCTGGCCGCCGGGGACCGACCGATCGAGGTGCCCGACGTCGAGTCCCTGGTGCCCGACACCCGGCCGCCATCGGTCAATGCGGTCGCCAACGCGGTCGAGCGGCGCGACCCGACCCGCGCGGCTGAAGCACTGCGTCGAGCGCTGGCCGAGGGCGAGCCGGTGCTGCGCATCATGGCGGCTCTCGAGAATCGCCTGGTGGACCTCACCGTCGCACGCGACCTGCTGACCAGCGGCGCGGGTGCGGCGGAGATCACCAGGCGCCTGCGGCCCGGTAACCCGTCGGGCGCCGAGCGGGTGACGGCCGCCGCGCGACGCTACACCGGGGAGGAGCTGGAGGGAATGCTGCGGGGCCTGTTCGAGGCGGACCTGGCGATCAAGGCCAACACGGGTGAGCCGGAGGCCGCGGTCACGGCGTGGCTGGGCGAGTACGTCCTGGGTGCGGCGAAGGGCGCGGCGGTGAAGATCCGGCCGCTGGAGAGCTGACCGGAGAAGGGCTAGGCGGCCCCGGCGCGGAGGACCCGGTCGCTCTCAATCGCGAACGTGCAGCGCGCGTTCGACAGGCCCAGGATTCCAATCAGCTGATGGTCGATGTACAGCTGCTTGCATGGCAGGCACAGGGCGCCGGGAAGGGCGAAGAACAACCGCTCCTCGACGCTCTCGTCGCGGAAGGACGTGTCGAACACCGAGGTCAACAGGCTCCCGCCGCAATAGCGGCAGGACTCGACCGCGGTCGTTTCGCGCTTCCGAGAGGTGCTCATGCGGCCGAGGATGGGGGCGGCCGTGCACCACCTCAATAGGACCCCCGTACCCTGGGCTGGTACCCAGCCCGTACAGCGAATCGCGCACCCAGGCCGAGCAAGCGGCGCACCGGAGCACCACCAACTGGTACTCGGGGCGTACTTCCGCCGGTCAGACCAGCCGGACCACGGCCGGGGCCGCGCTCCACAGCTTCTCGAGCCCGTAGCGCTCGCGTTCGTCGGGCGTGAACAGGTGAACGATGACGCTGCCGTAGTCGAGGAGCACCCATCGCGCGCCGACCCGGCCCTCGATTCCGAGTGGCCGGACTCCCTGTGCCCGCAGCTCCTCGGCCAGCGCGCCGGCCAGGGCCGTGACCTGGCGGTCGGAACGGCCGGTGCCGATGACGAAGAAGTCGGCCAGCGAGGTGAGCTCCCCGGTGCGCAGCATGACGACATCGCTGGCCTTGTGGTCGGACACGATCTCCACAATCCGGTGCGCCAGCTGGGCCGGGTCGAGCTCCGGGTGGAGCGGAGTCACGTTCGGGGTCGGCTGCTGCAGGTCGGTCCTCCGAGTCCGCGTGGCTATGGCTGGTAGAGGCGGCGCTCGAGGATCAGATCCTCGACGGCCCGCGGCACAAGGTAGCGGATGGCGCGGCCGGCCGCCACGCGACGCCGGATATCGGTCGCGCTGATGTCCAGCGCCGGCCCGCCCAGGAGGTGGATGCGGGCGGCCGCCTTCCCGAAGCGGCGGGCCAGGTCGGCGCGAGGCGGCAACGGCGTCCCGCTGCGCGGGCCGACGGCCCAGGACGCCAGCTCGAGGAGCCGATCCGGCTCGCGCCACGAATCCACCTGGGCCAGGCTGTCGGCAGCCATGACCAGCACCAGCTCGACTTCCGGATGGCGCCGGCGCAGCTCGGCCAGGGTGTCAACCGTGAAGGACGGCCCTTCCCGCTCGAGCTCGACCAGCGACACGTCCAGGCGCGGGTCGTTGGCGATCGCAAGTCGGGTCATCAGGACTCGATCCGCCGCGTGGCTGATGGACCGTCCGCGCTTGTGAGGCGGGTGGGCGGCGGGGATCAGCAGGACCCGGGACAGGCCCAGGTCGTCGGCCGCCAGGGTCGCCAGCCACAGATGACCGATATGCGGAGGGTCGAACGTGCCGCCCAGGATGCCGATCCGCTCGACGTCAGCCGCCACGGGCAGTCCAACCGGCACCAGCCTGGTTCGGGCTCTCGCCCGAGATGGACTGGCGGTCACGCTTCGTCGCCCCACTCGAGCTCGAGGCGGCCGATGCGCACCATGGTCCCGCTCCGTGCACCGCGGCGTCGGAGCTCGGCGTCGATGCCCAGCCGTTCGAGGCGGCGCTGGAAGCGCTCTCGGGACTCCTCGTTGGCGAAATCCGTGCGCGCCGCGGTTCGTTCGATGGCCGCGCCCCGGACGCGGAGCCCGTCTGCCTCGGCCACTACCTCCCAGCCGTCCGCGGCCGGGTCGAAGCGGTGCACGCGGCGCGCCGGCTCGGGCCCGATCTCGGCCTGGCGGCGGTCGGCTTCAAGGAGCGCATCGGCCAGGGCGGCGCGCAGGGCATCCAGCCCGGTCCCGTCATGGGCCGAGACCGCTATCGGGTCGAACCCGTCCTTGCGCAGGGCGGCGCGCACCGATCGCCAGCGAGCGCGGGCCTCGGGCAGGTCGTGCTTGGTGACCACCAGCCGCAGTGGCCGTTCAAGGAGGGTCGGATCGTGGAGCCGGAGCTCGGCGATCACCGCATGCCACTCCCCCACCGGGTCGTCGGCGGCGCCGTTGACGACGCCCAGCAGGACCCGGCAGCGCTCCACGTGGCGCAGAAACTCGTGACCCAGGCCGTGTCCCCGGTGCGCGCCTTCGATGAGCCCCGGAACGTCGGCGATGACCGCCGAGCGCTCGCCGTCGGGGCCTGACTCCACCGAGATCACGCCCAGATTCGGGGAAGTGGTGGTGAACGGGTACGGGCCGACCTCGGGCCGGGCTGCGGTCAGGGCCGCCAACAGGGTCGACTTGCCGGCGTTGGGGGCACCGACCAGCCCGATCTCGGCGATGAGCTTCAGCTCGAGCTCCAGCCAGCCCTCCTCGCCGGGGTCGCCACGCTCGTAGTGGCGGGGCGCCTGGTGGGTGGACGTGACGAAATGGACGTTCCCCCGACCGCCTCGACCACCGCGGGCCACGACCAACCGGTCGCCGGCTGCGAGCACCTCGCCCAGCACCTCCCCGTCAGGGTCGCGGCGAACAACCGTTCCGGGCGGCACCCCGAGCACGGCATCGGTGCCGTCGCGGCCGTGCGCGCGCCGTCGCGCGCCACGTCCCCCGCTGGTGGCCTTCACGTGTGGGGAGTGACGGTAGGCACCGAGGGACGTGAGGCCGGCCTCCGCCGTCAGAATGACCGACCCCCCGCGCCCGCCGTCGCCGCCGTCGGGACCGCCACGCGGCACGTGTGCCTCGCGCCGCATGGACGGTGAGCCATCGCCTCCCGAGCCGGCCGTTACGTGGATGCGGACGCGATCCGCGAACATCGTGCCCCGATCATACGGAGCCAACGAGCCAGGGGGCGGTCTCGTCTACAGGTAGCGGAGCGGGTTGACGAGGACGCCGTTGACAATGACGGCGAAGTGGACGTGGGGTCCGGTGCAGATGCCGGTGCACCCCACGGTCGCGATCTGCTCACCCCGCACCACGCCCTGTCCCGCGCTGACCAGGACCGCACCGAGGTGGTTGTAGCCGGTCACCCGGCCATCGGAATGCTGGATGGTGACGACCAGGCCGCCACCATTGTTCTGCCAACCCGCGGAAACCACGGTGCCGGTATCGGCGGCGAGGACCGCCCCGCCATAGGCGTGGGCGATGTCGACGGCCTGGTGACCGCCCCAGAAGTACTGCGACACGTATCCGCCCGGCACGGGCCAGGTCAGCGAGCCGTCACCGTCCACGTAGCCGGTGGGACCGGCCCATGGCAGCGAGGTCCCCACCGCCCCCGACCGGACGGGAGGCGGCGCCGGCAGCGGGATGGCGGCCACCGGCTCGGGGGCCGGGGTGGAGAGGACTCGGGTGCCATCCGTGACATCTGTGGCCTCCGCCCCGCTCGGCGGCTGAAGGTCGATGGTGATCTGCCCGTCCTGGATGGCCGCCATTTGCTCCGAGACGGCTCCGCGCGCCGGGGCCACCACCCGAATCGTGGTCTCGTCCACGGTCAGCGCGCCCTGGGCGCTCAAGGCTCCCAGCGTGGCACTACCAACCACCAGCACCACCACCAGCAAGTGGAGGACGCCGCGGGCCAAGAAGGCACGAATGGCGCGAATCCGGCGGCGCACCGGCCGGGGCGGTTCAACCAATAGCGCTGGCTCCTGCGCGTGTTCTCAATGAACAACTCGACGCCAGGGGGCGATCCTGGCGGACCGCAAGGGCACGGGGTATCGGCGTCGTGCCGGCCGATCCTAGCAAGCGAATCAAAGGCGGGTCAACCCTACGACGGTCCGGTGGCAAGCTGCAACGGCGGCACGCCGAGATCGGAGAGGACGGTGTTGCCTGCCTGCAACGTAATCCACGCGACCGCCCGGACTCCCTGGGGCGGGTCCGGCAGTCGAAGCTCGAGGTCCACCGACTCGCCGGGCGCCAGCGCCGGGACCTCGATATCAAGCGGCGCCAGCTGCGGCGGTCGGGCCAGATACGGTTCGGCCGTGGGGGCCCATCCCGCGAGCAGCTGCGCGCCGGCGGGCCATGCGTCGGAGCCGGTGTTGGTGACGCGGATGCCCGCCCGTCGGGGGTCGCCCACGACCATCGGCCAGTACATCGCTCCCTCTCCGGGCTCAACCTCGGGCGGCAGCCCCGCCGAGCCACCCGGAGCCAGCAGGTCCAAGCGGACCGCGAGGAAACGATCCGCGAACCACGCGCTGAGCGCGTCGACCAGGGCCCCCGCGATCGCCTGCTGGGCGTCCCGGGTGGCCAACAGGTCGGCCTCGGCAGCCAGCGACATCGACCCGACCTCGGCCAGCACGCCCGGCATCAGGATGCCGCGCCGCGGCTCACGCGGATCGCCAGTCTCGGTCGCCGGGGCGATGATGTAGTAGTTCACCGCGTCGATCCCGCGGTCCTGCCGGTCGTATGGGGCCACCCCACTCAGGGCCGTCACGACCTCGTCCTGGACCAGGGTCGCCAGGCGCTCGGAGAGGGGGACGCCCCACGGTGTCTCATCGGTCCAGAACGTCTCAGTGGCCGCTATCTCGAGCACGACCCCATCCTGGGTCAGCGAGTTGATGTGAATGCTGAGCAGGACGTCGGCGCGGGCCAGGTTGATGAGGTCGATGTGGGCCGCCAGCTCGTCCCGGGTCCGGGTCGCCTCGGGAAACAGGGAACCGAACCCGGCATACCCGTCGCCGTTGACGTCGCGGAACGCTTCGCCGAGGCAGCCGCGCTCGGGGTACAGGTCGCCAGCCAGGGCCACGTCGGCCTGGCGGGTCATGACCACCGTGACGCCCTCCGCCTCCAGCTGGTCGCGAAGCGCCAACGAGATCGCCAGCGTCAATGCCTTCTCGGAGCGCTCCACCCGGTTGTCGTACGGATTGGGCACGCCCCAGTCCAGGCAACCCCCATGACCCGGATCGATGGCCACCACGATCGCCGCCGGGTTGGGGCCATAGATGCGGCTGTCAGACCCCGGAGCCGGAACCACCCGGCCGAAGATGGTGCTGGGCTCCGGCGCAACCGAGGGGCTTGCCGACGGCCCAGGCGCGGACGCCGATGGGCTCGCGGAGCTTGGGGCGCAGGCCGCCAAGGCCAGGACCAGGCTGGCAGCGAGGGTTCTGGATGCCCGGAGGTGAGAGTCCCGAAGGCCGCCAAGCGGCCTCATCGGCCCTCGGAAGCCTCGACGCTCTTCGAGAGGGAAACCAGGAACTCGGAGTTGTTCTTCGTCTTGCCCAGGCGCTGCATGAGCAGCTCGATCCCCTCGTTGGGACCGACCGCGCTCAGCATGCGGCGCATGGTCCAGATCATCTTCAGCGTGTTCTCGTCCAGGAGCAGCTCCTCGCGGCGGGTGCCGGAACGCAAAACGTCGAGGGCCGGGAAGATCCGCTTCTCGCTCAGCTTGCGGTCGAGCACGAGCTCCATGTTGCCGGTGCCCTTGAACTCCTCGTAGATGACGTCGTCCATCCGCGAACCGGTGTCCACCAGGCAGGTGGCGATGACGGTCAGGCTGCCGCCGCCTTCGATGTTCCGCGCGGCGCCGAAGAAGCGCTTGGGCGGGTACAGCGCCGCCGGGTCCACACCACCCGACAGGGTCTTGCCCGATGCCGGCAGGGCCAGGTTGTACGCACGGGCCAGGCGAGTGATCGAGTCGAGCAGGATGACCACGTCGCGCCCGGACTCCACCTGGCGCTTGGCGATCTCCAGGGTCATCTCCGCCACACGGGTGTGGTTCTCGGTCGGCTCGTCGAAGGTGGAGGCGTAGATCTCGCCCTGGACCGAGCGCTGCATGTCGGTGACTTCCTCGGGCCGCTCGCCGATGAGGGCGACCATGAGCAGCGCGTCGGGATGGTTGTCGGTGATGCCGTGCGCGATGTTCTTGAGCACCGTCGTCTTGCCGGCCTTGGCCGGCGACAGGATCAGGCCTCGCTGGCCCTTGCCGACGGGGGCGATCAGGTTGATCAGCCGCTGGGTGAGGTTCTTCTGGTCGGTCTCCAGGTTGAACATCTCGTCGGGGAAGACCGGCACCAGCGAGTCAAAGTTCGGCCGACGGCGGGCGAGCTCGGGATCGATCTCGTTGACGGTGTCGACCCGCGCCAGGCCCCAGTACTTCTCCTGGTCCTTCGGGGCGCGGCTGAGCCCCACCACCCGGTCGCCCGTGCGCAGGCCGAAGCGACGGACGATGCTCGATGACACGTAGATGTCATCCGGCGAGGGCATGACGCCGTGCCGGCGCAGGAAGGCGAAGCCTTCGTCCACGATCTCGAGGATGCCGGACACCTCGCCGGCCACGACTTCCTCGCGGCGAGTGGCCTGGGCCAGCGGGACCGCGTCAAGGAGCTTCAGCACCAGGTCCGAGTGCTCGAGGCCATCGGCTTCGATGCCGTATTCGGTGGCCAGATCGCGGAGCTCGTCGACCGACTTCTCCTGCAGCTCGCCGAGGGTCAGGGCCGGCTCCTCGTCGGCGCCCTGCGGGTAGCCACCAGCAAAGACCGATGCATAGCCGCCGGAAAGATCGCGCCGGCGCTGGAAGTTTCCGCGCGGTGCGCCGCCGTGGCGGCGTGGCCCCCCTCCGTCGGGTCGACGGCGCGGGCGTCCGCGTCGGGGCTGGCGGGATTCGTCATTCATGGGGAATAGGTCTCCGTCAAGGGGTACCGGGGCGCAAGGCGGGCCAAACGGCCGCTGCGGGTTCCGGGTGGGGTGAAGGTCGGCGTCCGGTCAGACCTTGCGGCTCCCGGCTCGGGTCGTGATGTTCGGCCCGCCGTAACCACTCATCTCGCCGATCAGCTGCGCGCGGATCTGGCGCAGGACCGGCCGCCAATCGAGATGATCATACCCGAGCGAGGCAACCACGTCCTCGGCAGATGGTCCTAGCCCGTCGCGCCACAGGGAGCGCAGGAGGTCGCCGGCGTCCGTCGTGCGCCACCAGGCGGGCCCGAACCGATCGCGGAGGCCCGTGGACAGGCTCCCCTCCAGCAGCCAGGCGCGGAGGTACTTCGCGGCATACAGGCCGTCATCCACGTCCGCCAGGTAGCCGGCCCCGGGGGTGATGACCCCGGTCAGGAGGCCCACCAGGCCCACGTACTCGGCCCGATGCACGGCCCACTCCCCGCCGCGATGGAGCCGCAGCTCGTACATCAGCTTGGCCGTGTAGCGGCGCAGGAAGTAGAGCTTGCGAAAGGCCCCGAAGTCGAGCCAGGCGGCGATGCCATCGGCCGGCATGCGCAGCTCATCCCCCAGCCAGTCGGGATCGGCAACCAGGTACTGGAACAGGAAGGCCCAGCCCTCGGTCACGCTCTCGTCGCCGACAAGGCGATCCGCCGGGGCCAGCTTGGGATTGATGTGGGCGAAATGCTGGAGATGGCCCATCTCGTGGAGCGCGCCACCGTAATCCTCGTGCCCGCCCTGGGGCTGGACGACGAGCCGCACGTCACCCGGCACCCGGATCGGGACGCAGAACGCCCGCGACGACTTGGTCGGCCGCGGCTCGAGGTCGAGCGTGATCCCGGGCTGGGTGGCGAGGTCAATGCCCAGCCACGCCAGGGTCTGGTCCAGGACCGGCATCAAGCGTGTCGACTCGAAGTGCTGGTCCCAGCCGCGGCCCCGCAGCAGATGGGCGAGATCCGCAACGCTGGCATCTCCGCCCTCGATCTCGATCAGGGCCAGGTAGCGGCGCAGCGCGGCGTAGTAGATCGTCTCCGAATCGGTCAGGAAGGCTGCGGCGCCGGCGGCTACGGCATCCGGGTCGAGGCCGACCGCGTCCCGGATGAGCTCCACGTAATCGGCCGCGCCCAGGGCCTGGGCCTGGGCGTGGAGGCGGGCCCAGCGCTCCTCGCGCAGCGGGTTGAGGGCCTCGACCGCCAGCCGATAGCGCTCGTCGAGCGCGTTGCGCTCGTCCCGGTCGCTGATGTCAGCCACCCGGATCGGGACCTGGCGATACCCGATCCGCTCCCCGCGCCACATGACGGCGGCGGTGGTCTCGGCGACCGCGATGCGGTCCGAGATGTCCGCCACCGACTGCTCGAGATGGCCCTGGACCGCGAATCCGAGCAGGCGCTGGGCTCGGCGGCCCGACGCGTTCGTGCCCGCGGCCGCCTGGCGCAGCCCATCGATGGCGTCCTCGGAGAACAGGCCCGCGTGGCGGCGATAGACCGGCGCCATGTCAAGCTCGGCGCGGAACCCGGCCAGGTTGGCGTACTGGGCCTCGCCCTGTTCGGCTGAGAAGGCCTCGACCTCGGCTTCGTAGGCGGCCTGGTCGAAAGCGCCGGCGGCCCGGCGTCGGGTCGAGCCGCGCCGCGGAGCGGTTCGGGTCACCGATCCGGTCAGGTCTCGCCGGTGCTGGCCCCGGCCGCGGCGCGGGTCTTGCGCGGACCTCGTCGCTGTCCCTTGGCCGGGCCTGATGCCTCGACGCCCACCTCGGTCGCGGCGGTCGGCAGCCCGAGGCGAGCAGCCGCGGCGCCCACGAAGTCACGGAACAGCGGATGGGGGCGGTTGGGCCGGCTCTTGAGCTCGGGATGGGCCTGGGTGGCGACGAACCACGGGTGGTCGCGGAGCTCGATGAACTCCACCAGCCGTTCATCGGGGCTCACGCCGCTCCATCGCATGCCGGCCTCGCCCAGCCGCTCGCGGTACGCATTGTTGACCTCGAAGCGGTGCCGATGACGCTCGTACACGACTTCGGCGCCGTAGGCGGCGCGCACCAGGGAGTCCTCCTCCAGCCGGGCGGGGTACAGGCCCAGGCGCATGGTGCCGCCCTTCTCGGTCACGTCGGCCTGGTCGGGCATCAGGTCGATGACCGGATGTTCGGTGAAGACGTTGAACTCGCTGCTGTTCGCGTCGTCGGTGCCGAGCGCCATGCGGGCGAACTCGATCACCGCGCACTGCAGACCCAGGCACAGACCCAGGAACGGCACTTCCTGCTCGCGGGCCCAGCGGATGGCGCGGATCATGCCTTCCACGCCGCGGTAGCCGAACCCACCCGGGACCAGCACGCCGGCCACGCCCTCCAGCTCACGGGCCACCTCGTCGGGCTCAACCCGCTCGAAGTGCTCGGCGCCGATCCAGCGCACCTTGACGTCGACCCGATGGTGGAGCCCCGCGTGCTTCAGCGCCTCGCTGACGCTGATGTAGGCATCCGGCAGCTCGGTGTATTTGCCGACGATGGCGATCTCGACCTCGGGTCGCGGAGCTCGGATGCGCGCCACCAGCTCCTGCCAGTCGGACAGGTCCGGCTCGGTGGCGGGAAGGTCGAGCTCGTGGGTGATGAGCTTGCCGAGGCCGGCCCGTTCGAGCAGGAGCGGGACCTCGTAGATGCTGCGCGCGGTCCGGAGTGGGATGACGGCGTGGACGTCGACATCGGTGAACAGGCTGACCTTGTCCAGGATGTCATCCTCGATCGGCTCGTCGCTGCGCAGGACGATGACGTCGGGTTGGATCCCGATCCCCCGCAGCTCCTTCACCGAGTGCTGGGTGGGCTTGGTCTTGACCTCACCGGTGGCGCCGATCTGCGGCAGCCAGGTGACGTGGACGTACAGGACGTTGCGTCGGCCGACGTCCTTGCGCATCTGACGAATGGCTTCCAGGAAAGGCAATGACTCGATGTCGCCGACCGTGCCTCCGACCTCCACCACGACCACCCCGTGCGACGCGATGCCGCTGGTGGCCACGCTGCCGGTCCCCTCGCGGGCGACCCGCGCGATGCGCTCCTTGATCTCGTTCGTGATGTGGGGGATGACCTGCACCGTCCCGCCCAGGTAGTCGCCCCGCCGCTCCTTGGCGATGACCGACTGGTACACGCGGCCGGTGGTGACGTTGCTGGCCTGGGACAGGTTCTCGTCGATGAACCGCTCGTAGTGACCCAGGTCGAGATCGGTCTCTGCCCCGTCATCGGTCACGAACACTTCGCCGTGCTGGTACGGCGACATGGTGCCGGGGTCAATGTTGATGTAGGGATCGAGCTTGAGGATGGAGACCGGGATGCCACGCGCCTTGAGGAGACGCCCGATCGATGCGGCGGTGATCCCCTTGCCGAGCGAGGAGGTGACGCCGCCGGTTACGAAGATGTACTTCGCCATGACGAACAAGAGTGCCTGTAGCAGAGCTGCCGGAGCGCGCGAGGTGGCGCGCGGGAAGGGATCGACCTTCACCCACCCGGATCCTGATGGTACCCGATTCACGCCAGGCCGATGAACCGATGCGACCGGGGTTGAAGGCCTCCCCCCGGGAACGCCGCGTACGATGCGCTCGTGCTGCGCCGTGCCTGGGCCGCCGTGCGACTGGTCCACCCCGCCCCCGCCGCGGCGGTGACCGCGCTGGCGGCCGCGCTGGCCACGATCCTGGCCGTGGAGGGGGGCGGCCGGGTCAACGTCGCCACGATCGCACTGGTCACCGCCAGCGTGGCCGGCTCACAGGTCTTCACCGGCGCCACCAACGACCTCACCGACCAGTCTCGGGACGCCATCCTGCGGCCGGAGAAGCCGCTGCCGGCGGGGGACCTGTCGGCCAGCGCCGCGCTGTGGATCGCGGCCGGTGGGCTGGCGATCCAGGTGGTCACCTCCAGCCGGCTGGGAACGTTGCCCCTGGTCCTCGGCGTCGCGGCCAGCGCCTCGGCCCTGGCCTACAACCTGTGGCTGTCGCGGACCCCGTTGTCGGTGGTCCCGTACCTGGTGAGCTTCGGACTGCTGCCCCTCTGGATCGCGGCCAGCGTGGGCATCCCGCTGGAACGGGTGGCCCCGGCGGTCCTCCTGGTCGGCCCGTTTGCCGCGGCCGCGCACCTGGCCAACACGCTGCGCGACTTCGATGCCGACGCCGCACTCGGCTCACGCTGCCTGGCCCAGGTGCTCGGGCGGCGCACCGCCCATCGGCTGGCGGTCGGGCTGGCGCTGGGCGTCGGCGTGGGGGCTGCGCTCAGTTTCATGCTGGCTTCGCGGCTGCAGGCGGCCAGCGTCGTGCTTGGGGTGTTGGGCTTGCTGGCCATCCTGCGCGGGACGTCGAGCGCCACCCGGTTGTGGCAAGGGGTGCTGGCGGCCGCGATCCTATGGACCATCGCCTGGGCACTGGCCAGCGCCCCGCCGGGCTAGGCCCGTCGCGCGGGCCTCGTTGACGCGCCTAGATGACGCGCCTAGACCGCGTCGTCGATCTCCCAGGGCTCGTCGTCGATGTCCTCGGTCAACTTGAGCCACACGAACAGGCCGGCCAGGATGGTCAGCGGGACGATCACCAGCGCCGCCAGGATGGCGCCGACGGCGATCACAAGAGCTTTGAGAATGTTCATGTATCAGTCTCCGTTCCACCCGTCGCGGGGGGCGCATCGACCGGAGGTGTTGGCGCTGCGCCGCGTCCGCGGTCGAGTGGTGCGGCCTCGATCATACCCACGATTTCGTCTCGGGTGAATTCAGACAGTTGGTGGCCAAGCCTGCCATGGGGCGCCGCGACGAAGGTTCGGACCACGAACGAGCCGTCCTGCTCGAAGAAGAACACGTCACGCGGCTGCACGCCGTCGAGCCACTTGCCGATGATGCGCAGCGCCTGCTCGTAGAAGTTGGCCACACCGAGCTCGGGGTGGTCGGCTCCGGCGCTGCCGCGCTGTTCCTCCCCGGCCCCGATCATTTCGCCGATCTGGTCATCGGTCAATTCATGGGTCTGCTTGGAGAACGTCCCGGTCTCCGACCACTGGCCGCCCATGGACTCCGCGATGCCCTGGACCAGGAATCCGCCATCCAGCTCCAGGAACAGGAGCTCCTTGAGGGGCTGGCGGTCCGCCCAGGCGCCGACGCTGCGCAGGACCTCCTCCCAGTCCTGGCGCGGGCTCCCCTCGTAGATCCGCATGATGGGCCTCCCGGTCGATCGGCCAGCCTAGGATAACGCGCTCAACGCGACGGCCATCTCGGCGGCTGCACCAGCGTTGGCGACGATCAGACCGATGTTGGCGCGCAACGCGCGCCCGCCCGAGGCCTCGACCACGCGGCTCAGCACGTACGGCGTCACGGCAGCACCCCGCACGCCGGCAGCGGCAGCCTCGTCCAGCGCGGCGGCGATCCAGCTTTCCACCTCATCGGCCGCGATGGCCACCTCGGCGGGTGGCGGCTGAACCAGGAGCAGGCCACCCACCCCAGGCAGGGACCGGTGCGCGGCGATCAGTTCGGCCGCCGCTGCCGCCGAGTCCACCCGATGGGCGAGCGGCAGGCCACTGGTGGTGCTGTAGAACGCTGGCAGCTCGGACGTCCGCAGGCCGATCACCGCCACGCGTCGCGTCTCCAGCAGCTCCAGCGTGGCGGGCAGGTCGAGGATGGCTTTCGCCCCGCTGCACACCACGGCCACCGGCGTGGCTGCCAGCTCGTCGATGTCGGAGCTGACGTCGAAGCTGCGTTCCGCCCCACGATGGACGCCGCCGATCCCGCCGGTGGCCATGAGCGCGATCCCCGCCGCATGGGCCACCCGCAGGGTGGCGCTGACCGTGGTCGCCGCCAGCATTCGTGATGCGAGCAGCGGCCCCAGGTCGCGCGACGCGGCCTTGGCCGGTCGCGAGGCCGGGTCGGCAAGACGCTCCAGCAGGGCACGATCGGCCCCGACCACGACCCGTCCGTCAGCGATAGCCGTGGTAGCCGGGACGGCGCCGCGGGCCCGAACCTCGGCCTCCGCGGCAAGCGCGGTCTCCAGGTTGTGCGGCGCAGGCAGCCCCTGGGCGACGAGCGACGACTCGAGCGCCACCACCGGCCGACCCGCGCCCACCGCCTGCCGCACCTCGTCGCTGAGGGCGAGCCAGTCGTTGGTCATCGGCCTGCTTCGGAGGGGACGCGGGCCTGGGCTCCGACCACGCCGGCAACCTCGGCGCCGAGGCGCCCGGCCCGCTCCAGGGCATCGCGCAGGGCCGAGGTGGTGGGCGGCCACGCGCCTCCGGCCGCCGCGAGCAGGAACCCGGCCGCGTGGGCGTCCCCGGCGCCGGTGGCGTCGACCGCCGAGCCCGGTGAAGCCGGCATGGTCAGCGTCTCGGCGCCACTCGCCGCAGCCGCGCCTCCCGCGCCGTCGGTCACGACCCCGACTGCACCGAGGGCCGATACCAGGCCAGCCGCCAGCTCCGCCGCTGTCCTGAGACGGCCCGTCGCAGACCCTGCGGCGAGGAGGGCCGACGCCTCGGCGCGGTCGACGAGGACGAGGTCGGGCCGGGTCATCTGGAGCCGAGAGAGCAATCCATTCCCGCCGGCGAAGGAGCCTCCGCCCACGCTGCAAACCTGCCCGGCGCGTCGCGCGGCCGCCAACTCGGCCAGGGCATCGCCGCTACCCGAATCGGCCAGCGGATAGCCGGAGATGTGGATCCAGCTGGCGCGGTCCAGCGCCGCCTGCACCGCGGGTGATGCCAGGGCCTCCGCGTCGAATGAGACGCGATCGCTCAGCATGGCGCGCTCTCCGGATTTGTCCACCAGCGACACGACGATCCCGCTGCGGGCGGCCAGCAATGGCACCAGCGCCACCCCGTCCGCGGCCAGCGCGTCCCGCAGCTGTTGCCCGGGGAGGTCGTCGGCCACCGCGGTCACGAGATCCACCCTCGCCCCGCGCCGCGCCAGGCGAACCGAGAGGTTGGCGCCCTGCCCGCCTGGTGCCACGCTGATTCGGGCCGGGCTGTCGGACCCGGCGGTGGGGGTCGCCAGGCTGCGGACCGTGACGTCGAGGGTCGCGTCGCCGACCACCACGAATCGGATCGGCTGGGGGGTCACCACGGCTGGCGGCTGGTGAAGCCCTCGTCGATGGCATGCCAGAAACCGACCACCGGCTCAGCCAGGCGCCAACACAGCCAAACCGGCTGGCCGTCGCGCTCGCCGGGGAAGTCGACCAGCCCCTGCTCCAGATCGCGGACCTCGACCCCGAGTGACTCGAGGTGCTCGACCAGGGCGCGCATCCCACCCCCGATCTCGGTCATCGCGGCCTCCGAGCGGGCCATCGCATCGGCGTGGGCGACGTTGCCGTTGGTCGCGCTCTCGTCGCCGTGGGCCGTCAGGGCCGCCACCGCGCTCTCCAGGCGCCCTTTCTCCACGGCCAGCTGGAGGAGCACCGCGCGAACCTGTGGCAGCAGGGCGTTGGCCTCGTCGATCGAGTACCGCCGCCGGACCTCGGCCATCGCCGGATGGTACGCCCCTCTGTTAGGATCGGCCCGCCCGGCGGGCCAGCTCCGCGCCGCGACGGCGCCCCCGGTGTCAGGCCTGACGCATGCCCGATTCCTCGGCCGGTCGGCGAAAGAACGACCCGGCCCCACCCGACGGCGCGGACGTGTTGCACGAATGGGACGACTTCCACCTGCCGTCCTATCTCGGCAGCACGACGTTCCAGAAGCTCCCCTTGGTGACCGATGTCGCCGCGCTCACCGCGCGGCGACCGGATGCCGTGATCCTGGGAGCGCCGCTGGACGACGGAGTCAGCCATCGACCGGGCGCCCGATTCGGCCCACGCGCCATCCGGAGCGCGTCATACCACTCCGGCGACCTCCATTCGCTCCAGCAGGGCATCAGCCCGTTCGACTGGCTGGACGTGGTGGACGGGGGCGACGTGCCCATCGTCCCGGGGCGCCTCGAGCGCGGCCACGCGGCGATCCGGGCCCGGGTCGGGGAGGTGGCACGCATTGGAGCCATCCCCATCGTCCTGGGTGGTGACCACTCGATCACGTTTCCATCCGCCGGGGCGGTGGCAGAGGCGGTGGCACCGCGGAAGCTCGGGATCGTTCATTTCGACGCCCACGCCGACGCGGGAGACAACACCTGGGGCAACCTGCTGTCCCACGGGACTCCCATGCGACGGCTGATCGAGTCGGGGGCAGTGGCGGGCCGCAATTTCGTCCAGGTCGGGTTGCGGGGCTACTGGCCGCCGGCCGAAACCATGGCCTGGATGCGCGAGCAGCAGATGCGCTGGCACCTGATGACCGAGATCGAATCCCGCGGCGCCGAAGCGGTCGTCGGGGACGCCATCACCGAGGCCCTCGACGGGCCCGACGTCATCTATCTGTCGGTGGACATCGACGTCCTCGACCCGGGCATGGCGCCTGGAACGGGAACTCCGGAGCCGGGTGGGCTGCTGACTCGCGAGCTCCTGCGCGCCATCCGCCAGGTGGTGGGCTCGGCGACGATGGTGGGGATGGACGTGGTCGAGGTGGCGCCGGCGTACGACGTCTCGGAGGTGACTGCGGCGGCGGCCCACCGCTGCGTGCTGGAGGCGATCAGTGCCCTCGCCGCCCGGCGGCGCGAGGCCCGCGAACCAGCACGGCCGACGGAGCGCTGACCCGCTCTACTCGACGGTGAAGGACGTGGTCGCGACCTGGGTCCCGTTGCGAGTCACCCGCACGTCATAGTCGCCCGGGTCGAGGT
>DASWJA010000050.1:0-3137 GCA_036397375.1 Candidatus Limnocylindria bacterium | reverse complement strand
CGTTCCGATCCTTCCCGCTCGAGAGCCAGCCGGCGAACGTGCGCCAGCTCCTGGGCCGACCCGGTGAGGTATGGGGCGCCGAGTCTGCTGCCGACCAGCTGGTGGTGGTGCGCTTCGGCTACTGACGTCCGGGGCTAGAAGTCGCGGCGGCCCGCAAAGTGCTCCTCGGCCTCGGCCCGGGTCAGCTCATAGACGGCGAGGCGATGGCCGCCGGGAGCTCGAAACGAGCACACCGGGCCATGGGGAATCTCGAACGTCCCCTCACGCTGCCAGCCACGAGCCTCCAGGTCGTCGAGGGCCTGTGACAGGCTGGGCACGCGATACACCAGAACCGGCCGCTCCCCGTGGAGGTGGCCCGCGAGCAGGAGCCGCGGCGACCCGCTGCCCAGCTCCACCATGGCCACTCGGGTCCCCATGCCTTCGACCGCGAACACCAGTCGCGCGCCCAGGACCTCGGTGAAGTAGCGAATATCCTCCGCCGGGTCCGAGCTGGGCATGTAGATGAAATCGAGCTGCTCAAACGACATTCCCTTGGGACTCTAGGCGATGCTCATCGGGCCCGAGAGCCGTCCGACCCGCGAAATCGGTCCATACCGCAAGGGCGCCGGTCCCGAAGATTCGGCAGACTATTCGCCAGGAGGATTAGCGATGACCACCCAGGCACCCCCCAAGACCGAAGAATTCAAGATCACCGGTGACGAGCTGCTGGCCAAGTTCCGGGAGCTCGTCCACGAGGGCAACGTCCGTCGCCTGATCATCAAGAGCGACTCGGGGACCACGCTCCTCGAGGTGCCGTTGACGATCGGCGTGATCGGCGCTGCACTGCTCCCGGTGCTGGCCGCCGTCGGCGCGCTGGCTGCCGTGGCCACTGATTGCACGATCGTCGTCGAGCGCCGCGACTGACAACCGGCGGCTCAGGTTAGCTGGGCCGCCCAACCAGTCCGGAGGGCAGACCCTGGTCACCGTCTAGTTTACGGGCGTCAGGTCCATGGGGTGCGAGCGCGCCGCCGCTGCCCGTGGAACCTGAGAGCTCATCGAAGGCAATCACCGAGACCAGCGGAGCCAGCGACAGCCGCGCCTGCCACCTGAACCCCAGCCGGTCGACGGCAAAGTCCTGGGTCCCGCTCCACGAGGTCCATCCCGACCCCGGCCGGCGGGACAGTTCACCCTCCAGGTGGAGCCGCACCCGGCTGGGTGCCGTGTCCCTGACGATGCCCAACGCGTGGTCGCGCCAGCGGGCGACCGCCTCGGGCACGCCCGGATCGTGGGGAATCGTCATCGGCCGGCGAGCGCTCTCAAACCCAGACCGATACGACGACCGCCACGATGATCAGCCCCACCACGTGGTACGTGCCGGTGATCGCGAACCACACCCACGGCTGGGGAAGATTTGGTGTGAACGTCGCATCCACGGCGGTTCGGGCCAGTGCATAGCCGATACCGACCACGAGCCCCAGGATCAACCCGCTCTCCAGGCTGTCCGACCCGGTGGCGGCCGCCAGCATCCCGGTTGCCACGGCCATCACCAGGTACGCGACCGCCGGGATCGCATAGGTGGTGATCCGCATCTGGGGCGGCGTTGCCTCCAGATCCCACCCGATCGAGCGCTGCCACGCTCGGCCCAGCAGCGGCGGGGCGTACCAGATGGCGCCCAGCACGAAGTAGATAGCGCCCCCCACGATGACCGCCAGCCAGTTGAGTTGGCCAATCATGTCCAGGCTCACGACACCCTCCCGATCGTTTCCATTCGCCCCCACAACGCCGACCCGTGCAGGGTAGTCCGCGGGCGTCCCGCGGACCAGATGGAGGCGATGCCTTCAACCGGGTACGATCGGCATGTCGTCACCTTCCAGCTCGAAGACACCTGGAAGGCCAACCTTGGGATACTGAGCTGATGTTGCCCCGAAGCGTTCGGATTGCCGCGTTTGGCGTGCTGGCCCTGATCGTTGCCGGCGTCGGCGCCGTCATGGCCGGTGGCGACGTCGAGGACAAGCTGCGCACCGGCGATAGGGTGACCGTGGACGCGGGCGAAGTGGTGGCGCACGACCTGTACGTGTTCGGTGGGGACGTCGTCGTGGACGGGACGGTCGAAGGCGACCTGGTCGTGGCCTCGAGCTCGGTCACCATCAATGGCCTGGTGCAGGGCGACGTGGTGGCCGGCGCCGGACAGCTGATCGTCAACGGCGAAATCGACGGCGACGTTCGGGTCGGCGCCGGCCGGATCACTCTCACGGGTTCGGTGGGCGAGGATCTGCTGGCCGGAGCGGGCCAGATCGACGTCGCGGCCGACGGGTCTGTGGGAGAGGATCTGATCTTCGGGGCGGGTGACGTGACCATGCGCGGCGTCGTCGCCGGAAGCGTATACGGGAGCGCAACGACCTATTCGTCTCGGAACGGGTCGGTGGGTGGCAGCGAGAACGTGACCCTCGACACCGGGTTCGAGCCGTCTGAACCGGCGCTGTCGGAACCGGTCCGCATCGCGGCAGACGCCCTCCGCCAGCTGCTCACCGTCGTCCTGTTCGGTGCCGTGGCACTGTGGCTCGTCCCCGGCGCGCTCCGTGCCTCGGAAAGCGCACTCCGCCGTCGCCCGCTGGCGTCGGTCGGTATGGGCATCGGCATCCTGGTCGGCTACATCATCCAGTTCATCGCCGTCATCCTGCTCATGATCCTGGTCGGGGTCGCCCTGGGATCGATCACGTTGGATGGTCTGGCTGGGATCGCCATCTGGGCTGGGATCGTGGACCTCATGATCAGCACCCTCGCCCTGGTGGTCGCCGCATCGTTCGTGGTGGATGCGGTGGTCGGCCTGGCCCTGGCCCAGCTGGTGGCACGCGGCTGGGCGCAGAGCCGCTGGCAGGAGCTGTTCCTCCTGGTCGTCGGGGCGCTGATCGTGGTGGCGTTCACCTCGCTGCCCGAGATCGGGTGGATCCTCAAGCTGTGCGTCATCGTCCTGGGCCTGGGGGCCATGACCGTCGCGGCGGCCGAGGCCTGGCAGCGGCGCCACCCACCTGCTGCCCCGTCGTGGGGAGCGCAGGTCGCCGCGCCCATTCCACCCACCGCGGGCTGAGCAGCGACCGTGTCGAACGCCACCCTCGGCCTGCCCGACGAGCTCCACGCCTATCTGCTCGACGTGGGCG
>DASWJA010000049.1:0-1856 GCA_036397375.1 Candidatus Limnocylindria bacterium | reverse complement strand
CGACGCGGTGGTGCACCTCATCCTGCCGGCGGTTGCGCTGGCCACCATCCCGCTGGCCCTCATCGCGCGGATGACCCGGTCCAGCCTGCTCGAGGTCCTGGGCCAGGACTACATCCGGACCGCTCGAGCCAAGGGGGTGATCGAGCGGCGCGTGGTCCTGCGCCATGGGCTGCGGAACGCGATCCTGCCGGTGGTGACCGTCATCGGCCTTACCCTAGGCGCGCTGCTCAGCGGCGCCGTGCTGACCGAGACCATCTTCGGGCTGGCCGGCATCGGGAAGACCATCACCGACTCGATCCTGGGCCGCGACTACCCGGTCATCCAGGCCGTCACCCTGGTGACCGCCATCCTGTACCTGACCGTGAACCTGGTCGTGGATGTGTCGTACGCGTTCCTCGATCCGCGGATTCGCCTCGAATGAGCTTCCTGCCCGGCGACAAGCAGCTGCTGGCGCGGACCGAGGCTGCCGGGGCCGAGGGCACGATCCTGCTCGACACCGTCACCGCGCGGCCCGGCAACCTGTGGCGGGACACGGTGCAGAGCATCCTCCGCCAGCGTTCGGCCCAGGTCGGGCTGATCCTGCTCACCCTGTTGATTGGGACCGCCGCCCTGGCGCCGCTCATCGCGACCCACAATCCCGATCAGGCGATTGGGATCGAGCAAGGGCTGACGACCGAGCAGAAGGGCCCGTGCATCCACCTTCTCGGGTGTCCCGAGGCCCGCCCGGAGCATTACTTCGGGGTCGACCGCAACGGGCGGGACGTCTTCAGCCGGGTTGTGTACGGAGCCCGCATCTCTCTGTACGTCGGTGTCCTGACGGTCGGTTTTGCCATCCTCATCGGCTCGGTGGTGGGCGCCCTGGCGGCATTCATCGGCGGCGGAGCCGACAACGTCCTGATGCGGATCATGGACGTGTTCCTCGTCTTCCCGGCCCTCGTGCTGGCCATCGCCATCGTCACCGTCCTGGGAGCCGGCCTGATCAATGCCCAGATCGCGATTGGTATCGTGGCCATCCCGGTCTATGCGCGCGTCATGCGCGCCTCGGTCCTATCGGTCCGTGAACGCGACTTCGTGACCGCCTCGCGCGCCCTGGGCGAGTCGGGGCGCGGCATCCTGTTCCGGCGCATCTTCCCGAACGCGATGACACCGCTCATCGTGGCCGGCACGCTGGGGGTCGCCGGCGCCATCCTGGAGGTGGCCGCCCTGTCGTTCCTCGGGCTGGGGGCGCAGCCACCGCTGGCCGAGTGGGGCTCGATGATCGCCCTCGACCGCAACCAGCTGTTCAACGCGCCGTGGCTCATCCTGGCCCCCGGGATGGCGCTCACCATCAGCGTCCTCGGCTTCAACCTGTTCGGCGACGGCCTGCGCGACGCGCTCGACCCACGCCTGAACCGATGAGCGTGGCCCAGATCGCGGACATCCCGCGACGGGTGGGTCGCCGCGGCGATCGCCTGCTCGAGGTTCGCGGACTCCAGACTTCGTTCCATACCCGCGACGGTGTCGTGCGGGCGGTGACGGGGGTCGACTTCCACGTGGACCGCGGCGAGATCCTGGGACTGGTCGGCGAGTCCGGATGCGGCAAGACCGTCACCGCGCTCTCGATCCTGGGCCTGATCGCGGTCCCGGGGCGGATCGAGGCCGGCCAGATCGTCTTCGACAACCAGGACCTGCTGACCATCGAGCCGAGCCAGCTTCGGGGGCTGCGCGGGGACCGGATCAGCATGATCTTCCAGCAGCCGCAGAGCAGCCTGAACCCGGTCTATGACGTGGGTCGCCAGATCGCCGAGGTGCTCGAGATCCACAAGGGGATGAAGACCAGGACCGCCCGCACCCGGGCCGGCGAGCTGCTGCGCATG
>DASWJA010000048.1:0-4100 GCA_036397375.1 Candidatus Limnocylindria bacterium | reverse complement strand
CTGGAGGCCCTGGTGGTCGCCCTGGTGGCGCCCATCCGAGTCCTGGGCGCCCTCGTCGTCCTGCTCCTGTCTCCGGTCATCCTCCTGGCCGCGCTCTTCATCGACCTGGCGCGCGGGATCCTGCCGGAAGGGTTCGGCCAGGGAACCATCCAGCTCCCGGTCATCGAGATCGGCGCGGCGCAGCCGACAAGCCCGCTGCCGGGCATCCTGTTCTTCGTGCTGATCGGCATCATCATCCTGCTCGAGCTGGCCGCGGTGGCGCTGTACATCTGGTGGCGCTGGCGGGAGCGGCGCCGGATGGAGGCCCTGCTGGGCGAGGTCGCGGAGGAGCGGAGCGTGGTCTTCGACCGCCCGCCGCGGCCGCGACGTGAACCCAGGGCTGCCGCCCCGGCGCGCGGAGACCGCAGCGACCCGGTGGGCGCCTACCTTGCGGCCCTGGACGCCCTGGCGGCGGATGGCCGCTGGGCGCGCCGGTCGGCCGAAACACCGCGCCAGCACCTGGCCCGCGTCACGCCATCGGCCCCGGTCGCTCCCGCCCTGGCTCGCCTGGCCGCCGGATACCAGCTTCTCCGGTATGCCGGCCTGCCCCTTGGCAACCCGGAACGACGCCGCGCCGCCGGCCGGCTGGAGCGCCTGGAACGAGCGTTGCGCGAGGCTCGCTCGACCTGACTCGCGCCCCCCATCAGTCTCGATGTTCACCTCATGTACACATCGGCCAAATAGGACCCGTCGGTGGCCGTCAGGGTGGTCAATTCGGCCGCTGATGAACGTTGAGTGAACGAAACGGGCAGATTTGGGGCATCGGACGTCCGGATGGGCTGGAAATTTGGCCGTTCGGTACGCCTGGTGAACAAATGCTCCTGGGCAGTCGCCTCCCGGGCCTGCCAAGTTCGAGCTGCGGCTGCGCGGCTGTGTCGGCCCCGAGTTGCCATAGGTCTTGACAATGTCATTGTCAATGATTAGGGTACCGATGCGCCCCTTCGGGGCGCCAATAACACGACCAAACCGATGCCACCCACCAGTGAATTGAGGGTACCGCCCGCGTGAGTTGGACCCGCGACCCCAAGCGGCCGCGTTACTTCATCAGCATCGCCGCCGAACTGGCGGCGGTGCACCCGCGCACGCTGCGGATCTACGACGAGGAGGGGCTCGTCTGTCCGCAGCGGCGCAACAACCTCCGCCTCTACTCGGAGGCCGATATTGAGCGGGTGCGTATCATCCGCTTCCTGACCCGTCGCCAGGGGGTGAACCTGGCGGGCGTCAAGGTCATCTTGCAGCTCGAAGCGCTCGGCAAGATCCGGGTCTACGACCTGTTCGATGAAGGTGATGTCGAACGCTTTGTCCAGGGCGACGCGGATCCCGAGCCCAAACTCGAGCCCGTCGCCGTGCCCATCCCCGAACCCAGCAGCAGGTGAGCCACGTGGAATCCGAGAACACAAAGACCCAGCCCACTCCCCCGACCGACGAGCCGGCGGACGAGATCCAGGTCCTGCCCCTGGTCGCCCTGCGCGGCACCGTCATCTTCCCCGAGATGATCGTCCCGCTGGAAGTGGGCCGCGATCGCAGCGTGAAGGCCCTGGAGCGCGCCGTGCGCGCCAACACCCCGGTGGCCCTGATCGCGCAGCGCTCGTCCGAGACCGAGGAAATCGGCACCGTGGACGAGCTGCACAGCGTGGGCACGCTGGCCAAGATCGCCCAGCTCATCCGGCTCCAGAACGGCACCATCCGGGCCATCGTCCAGGGCCAGCGCCGGATCCGGCTGCTGGACCTGGTCCAGGTCGACCCGCACCTCGAGGCGCGCATCCAGCTCATCGAGGACCAGAAGGAGAGCGGCGTCGAGATCGAGGCCCTCATGGCGTCGATCCAGGCCCAGATCGAGCAGTACGTCACCGCCGGGGCGCCCGTGCCGCCCGAGGTGGCGGTCGCCGCCCGCAACATCACCGATGGCGGGCTGCTGGCCGACATGGCCGCCTACTCGCCGGAGATGAGCACCGAGCTGCGCCAGGAGCTGCTCGAGACGATCGACGTCGCCGATCGGCTGCGCCTCGTCCACACGTTCCTGGCCAAGCAGATCGAGATCCTCGAGCTGAAGGGCCGGATCCAGAGCGAGGTCAAGTCGGAGATGGACCGCAACCAACGCGAGTACATCCTCCGCGAGCAGATGAAGGCCATCCAGAAGGAGCTGGGCGAAGACGACCCGGCGGTCAGCGAGGTGAACGAGCTGCGCCAGAAGGTCGAGGAGTCGGGCATGCCCGACGAGGTCAAGGAGAAGGCCCTCAAGGAGGTCGACCGCCTGACCCGCATCCCGAGCGCCTCCCCGGAGCAGGGCGTGGTGCGCACCTACGTCGACACGCTCGTGTCACTGCCGTGGGGCACCACGACCGATGACAACCTGGACCTGAACGATGCGGAGCGCGTCCTCAACGAGGACCACTACGGCCTCGAGAAGCCCAAGGAGCGGATCCTGGAGTACATGGCCGTGCGCAAGCTGGCCGAGAAGATCCGCAGCCCGATCATCCTGTTCGTGGGCCCACCCGGAGTGGGCAAGACCTCGCTGGGCAAGAGCATCGCTCGCGCCATGGGACGGAAGTTCGTCCGGATGAGCCTGGGCGGCATCCACGACGAGGCCGAGATCCGCGGACATCGGCGCACCTACATCGGCGCATTGCCGGGCCGGGTCATCCAGTCCATCAAGACCGCCGGCACCTCGAACCCGGTGTTCATGCTGGACGAGATCGACAAGGTGGGCATGGACTTCCGCGGCGACCCGTCATCGGCGCTACTGGAAGTGCTCGACCCCGAGCAGAACTTCAGCTTCCAGGACAACTACCTGGAGGTGCCGTTCGACCTGTCCAAGGTCCTGTTCATCGCCACCGCCAACATGGCCGACACCATTCCGCCCGCCCTGCGCGACCGGATGGAGATCATTCCGCTGCCGGGCTACACCCAGCTCGAGAAGCTGCGGATCGCCCAGCAGTTCCTGGTGCCCAAGCAGCTCGAGAACCATGGCCTGACCACCAAGCAGGTCGTGTTCGAAGAGCCGGCCCTGGTCCGCATGATCCAGGCCTTCACCAAGGAGGCCGGGGTCCGGAACATGGAGCGCGAGATCGCCGGCATCGCGCGGAAGGTGGCCCGCAAGGTGGCCTCCAACGCGCGGACCAAGGTCAAGGTCAAGGCCGACGACCTGGAGGAGTACATCGGTCCGGCCCGATTCGACTACGGCCAGCTGGACGAGGAGGACCAGATCGGGATCGTGACCGGGCTGGTCGTCTCCGACGCCGGCGGGGACATCGTGCAGGTCGAGGCCACCAAGATGGACGGCAAGGACGATTTCATCCTGACCGGCCAGCTAGGGAGCGTCATGCAGGAGTCGGCGCGAGCCGGTCTGTCCTACCTCCGCGCGCGATGCCGGGAGCTGGGACTCGACCCGGCCCTCTTCGAGAAGCAGACGATCCACGTCCACGTCCCGGCCGGGGCGACCCCCAAGGACGGCCCTTCGGCCGGAGTGACCATGGCCACCGCCATGGCCAGCCTGCTGACCGGCCGCCCGGTGCGGCGCGACATCGCCATGACCGGCGAGATCACGCTTCGCGGAAGGGTGCTTCCCATCGGCGGCCTGAAGGCCAAGCTGCTGGCGGCCCACCTGGCGGGCGTGGAGACGGTGCTCATCCCGGGTCGCAACATGAAGGACCTGGTGGACGTGCCGGACGAGGTCCGCAAGCAGCTGACCATCGTGGGCGTCGACCACATGGACGAGGTGCTGTCGGCGGCCCTGCTGGACCAGGCGCGTCCGGCGGCGCGAACGGCCCTACGGTCCATCACGCCGCTGGTGCGAAAGCCCGTGCGGCGGACGCGGAAGTTGCCGAAGGGCCAGAAGGTGCGGATCGCGGCCACCCCGGTTCCTCCGGTCAAGCCGAAGCAGCCGCCGGCGGCGCCGCCGACCGGCAGCGCGTGAGGACGCTCTAGCGGGGGACGCCGTGGAGTACCGGGACTACTACCAGGTCCTCGGCGTCCCCAAGTCCGCGTCCGCGGCTGAGATCAAGAAGGCCTACCGGCGCCTCGCCCGGGAGCTCCACCCGGACCGCAACCCGGGCGACGCC
>DASWJA010000047.1:0-6605 GCA_036397375.1 Candidatus Limnocylindria bacterium | reverse complement strand
GCGGGCGACGCCTCGCCGTCGGTCTGCTGGGGCCATTGATCAGCGCCGTGGCGATCGTGATCGTCCTGCGGTCGGTGGACCTCGGCCAGACGGCGGAGGCGCTAGCTGATACCCGGTTACTGGTCCTCGCGCCTGGCCTTGTGTTGGTTGCCGCCGGAATCGCCCTGCGGGCGATGCGCTGGCAACGTCTTCTGGTCCCGGCCGCCAATCGAGCAGTGCCGGTGCGCCGCATCACGCCGATCGTCTTGATCGGGTATCTCGCGAACGCGGTGCTTCCCGCTCGTCTCGGCGAGCCGATCCGCGCGTACCTCGTAGCACGCCGCGAGAGCCTGAATGCATTCGAGGTCCTGGGGACCGTGCTCCTCGAGCGAATCCTGGATGTCGCGGTTCTGGCCGTGATGGCGTTCCTCGCGTCATTGGCCCTCGGCGCGCCGCCGTGGGTCGTGCAGCTCACCGGGGTCGCAGCAGCTGGCGGATTCCTCATCATCGGTGTGCTGACACTGGGGGGCCTTGCGCCGGTGCTGCGCTTCCTCCACCGAATGGCCGACCACGGCCGTTTCGCGGCCGCCACGATGATCCTCACGAGGCTGGACCAGGTCGCCCAGGGATTCGGCGGGCGGTCCCAGCGGCTCCCGATTGCGGAAGCAGCTGGCCTCACCGTCGTGATCTGGCTCGTCGATACCACGGTCTGCTGGCTCGCGGCCCGGAGCCTCGGTTTCGACATAAGCCCCGCCGCTGCGCTGCTCATCATCGGGGTCGGGGCTCTCGGGACGTCCATTCCATCTGCCCCCGGCTCCATCGGCACGTTCGAGCTCGCCGCATCTGCTGCCGCACGTGCCGTAGGCCTGGCGGCACCTGCCGCGCTCAGCCTCGCGATCGTGGTCCACGCCACCACGCTCCTACCGGTGGCGCTCGCGGGTGCGGCTGCGATGCTCGCGATGGGCCTGGGCAGCCTCTCCGACCTTGCGCGGGCGGCGAGGGAGATCGGGGAGCCAACGAAGGGCGAACGCTAGCCGGTCGTGCGCTGACCCAATGATGCAACGGGGCACGGGCCCCGTATTCCCTCCAGATCGCCGCCCGTCGCGGCCGCAGCCATTCCCGGCGCCCTGGAGGGACCGCCTATCAGTCAGTCGCCACCTGCCATCGCGGTTCCGTGCGGCGTGCCGCGCCCGGTACCCAGGTCAACGATCGGCACGCACCGAAAGGGATTTCCACTCATGCGTACCGCGATTCTCAACCGTGGCGTCACGTTGTTCGTTCTGGCGCTGCTCGGTCTGGCCATGGTGGTTGGATCGGCGGCCCTGCGCGTTGGCGCCGCGGACCACCTCGATGCGCCGACGGTCAAGAGCGACCACCGCATCGACATCAACGACGTTTACGTCTTCCAGGGTGCGAATGCGGCCAACACCGTGCTGGTCATGACGACCAACGTGCATGCCGGGTTCCTGTCGGGCACGACGTTCCGGCCCGGCGCCCTATATGAGTTCAAGATCGACAACACCGGCGACGCCATCGAAGACGTGGCCTACCGCATCAAGTTCGGCGACGTCCGGGGTAATGGATCGCAGCAGATCCACGTCCAGCGCGCCGATGGTGCCGCCAACCCCGTCGCTGGCGGCGGCGGAGCGCTCGTCGCCAAGGGCAGCACTGGGCAGACGCTCAGCGTTGCGGGCGGCGGGATGGCGTGGGCCGGACTCGCCGACGACCCGTTCTACTTCGACCTGGTCGGGTTCTCCGCCTTCAAGGCCGCCGCACTGGCTGCGGTCGGGGGTGGGCTGACCGGCGCCGAGCTGGCGGGTGCGCTGAGCAACATCTGCACCAGCGACCCGGCGTCGAACTTCTTCGCTGGCTTTGACGCCACGGCCATTGTTCTGGAAGTCCCGGACTCGGCGCTTGACGGCAACAACTCCAGCGGAGTCATCAACGTGTGGGGCGAGACGGCGATCGTCGAAGGCGGCGTTCTGACGCAAGTCGAGCGCATGGGCCTGCCGACGATCAACACCGTCTTCAACCACAGCGATCCGACCAAGGAGGCCTACAACCGCGCCAACCCGTCCGGGGATGCGGCGCTGGTTGGCGGGAACATCTCGTTCCTGGTCTCGGCCATCGTCGGCGCCGCTGGGGAGCTCGGCGCACCGGTGCCGCCCGCGGCGGCCTACGGGGCGGATATTGCCGACCTGTTGACCCCTGACGTTCTCAACTACGACACCGACACCATGGCCAACTTCGCCGCGCTGAACGGCCGTGGTCTGAACGACGACGTCATCAACGTCGCCTACAGCGCGGTGTCGGCCGGCGTCCTCACCAGCGACTGTGTCGCCGAGGACAACACCCTGTCCGAGGCGTTCCCGTACCTCGGCACCGCAAACCCATAGGACCCTCCCCCGGGCCGGCCCCGAGGCCGGCCCGGAGATCTGACCACATGACGTCTCGCGAACTCACGCGCGCCCTCCCACCGCGCCACCAGGCGCGGTGGCTGGCCATTGCATTGACGGCACTACTCATCGTGGCCGGCACTCGACTCGCGCCCGCGCTGCTGCCTGACCGGGCCGTCCCCTCAGGCGCACTCCTAGACGGCGCGGCCGTGCCGCCCGCTGCGGCCGGCGACCAGGCTCCTGCGGCCGGCGCCATCGGCCTCGTGTCGCCTGACGAGCGGGTCGCCTTCTGGGAGCCGCGCGTGGCGGCCGACCCGCGGGACTACCTCAGTGCCCTGCACCTCGCCGACGCGTACGTAGATCGGGCGCGGGCGACCGCCGGCCTGGCCGATCTGCAGCGCGCGCAGGCCGTGCTTGGCCAAGCCGCGGAAAGAGCCCCCGACCCGATACTGGTCGTACCGCGCCAGGCCCAGGTCGCGCTCTCGCTCCACGAGTTCTCGCAAGCGGCAGCCCTCGCGGACGAGGTCCTGGCCGGCGCACCTGACGATCTGACCGCGGTGGCCGTGGCCGGCGATGCCCGTCTCGAGACCGGCGATCTGGCGGGTGCCCACCAGCACTACGATCAACTCGCCAAGCTCGCTCCGTCGGCCCCTGTCTGGAGCCGACTTGCGCGCCTCGCGTTCCTCGAGGCAAACCCGTCCACGGCATTCGCGCTTGTGCAGCGCGCCATCGGAGATGCCGAGGCGAACGGGTTTGGCGACGAGGCCGCGTTCTACCGCTATCAGCTCGGTGAGCTCTACCGCGCCACCGGCGACACCGCGGCGGCCGAGGTCGCGTACGAGACCGCCTTGGATGCTCTTCCTGGATATCCTGCCGCGACGATCGGCCTGGCCATGACCCGCGAGGGCCAGGGCCGGCGGGCCGAGGCGATCGCGCTGCTCGAGGCGGCTACCAATCGCCTGCCCACGCCGGAGGCGGTGGCCGCACTGGGCGATCTGTACTTCCTCGCCGGAGACACGGAAGCGGCGGAACGTGCCTACGCGCTCGTCGAACGCATCGGCGAGGTCGCGCGAGCCACGGGCGGCGTCTACGACCGCCAGCTGGTCCTCTTCGCCGCCGACCATGATCGGGCGGTCGAGGCCACTATCTCCCTCGCTGAGTCGGAGCTGGAATTACGGCAGGACATCTACGCGTGGGACGCGCTGGCCTGGGCGCTGTACAAGGGCGACCGGCTGGACGAGGCGGCCGTGGCCGCCAACCATGCGACGGCGCTCGGTACACCCGACCCCCGATTGGCGTACCACGCCGGCATGATCGCGGCCGCACGCGGCGAGACCGATATTGCGCAGAGATGGCTGACCCAGGCGCTGGCCGGGGCGGCGTACCTGCCGCCGCTCCAGGTCCCGATCGCCGAAGAAGCGCTTGCGGCATTGAGTGACCGATGGCGATGAACCGGCGTCGGGTCCTGCTGGCCGCCCTAGTGGGCACCGCATTCTTAGCGGTTGCCTCGCCGGCGGCCGCGCATCCGCTGGGCAATGCGACGGCCAACCGCGCCGTGGCGGTGACCGTCCTCCCCGACGAGCTGCGCATCACCTACGTGCTCGACCTGGCCGAGATCCCCGCGTACGCCGCCATGTTGGACATGGATGTCGATACCGACGGACGGCAGTCAGCGGCCGAACAAGCGAGTTGGGCCGCTGCGGAGTGCGACCGTGCGGCGGCCGCGCTGGAGCTCACGGTGGACGATCTACCGATGCCGATAGGGCCCCGAGACAATCCGCAGCTGGCCTTCCCGCCGGGGGTCGGTGGACTCGAGACCCTGCGCCTCGTGTGTTCGTTCACCGCGCCGCTGACACCGACGTCCGAAGTCCAAACTCTGTCGGTCACGGATACGACTGAGGATGGCCGCCGTGGCTGGCGGGAGATCACCATCGACGGCGGCGACGGTATCCTCCTCGCCGCCTCCGACGTCCCGGCGATGAGCCCCTCCAACCTGCTGACGGCCTATCCGAACGATCTTCTGCAGAGCCCTGTTGAGGTGAGCGCTGGCCATGCCACGTTCCGGCCCGATGCGTCCGGATCCGACGCGACGGCGCCCGGCACGTCCGGACGGGCGGCGGTTCCGACTGCCACCGCCGCCGCCGACCCACTGGCCGATCTTCTGGCCGGCCCGGACACGCCGATGGCCTGGCTGCTGGCCCTCGGCCTGGCCGCTGCCCTGGGCGCGGGCCACGCGCTCTCGCCGGGTCACGGGAAGGCGCTCATCGCGGCGTACCTGGTCGGCTCACGCGGAACGATGCGGCGAGCAGGCGCACTGGGACTCGCGGTGGCGGTATCGCACACCGTGGGCGTGTTCCTTCTGGGCGCCATCGTCTTGTCGGCCAGCGAGCTTCTCGTTCCCGACCGGGCGGTTGCCTGGCTGTCAATGGGTTCAGGGATCCTCGTGATCCTCCTCGGTGTGACGACGGCTCGCCGGGCCCTGGGTCGGCGCTCGCAGGCGCACGGCCGTGACCACGACCATGATCATGACGCCGGCCATCGGCATGGCCACGCCGCCTCCGGATCACGTGCGGATCACGGCCATCCCCCGCTCCGCGAAGTCGTGACCCTGGGCCTGGCAGGCGGCTTGGTGCCCAGCACGTCGGCCCTCATCGTTCTCCTGGTGGCCGTGACCACGGGCCGGGTGATCGAGGGCATGGCGCTGATCGGCGCCTTCGGGTTGGGTATGGCGGTGGTGCTGGCCGGGCTTGCGGGCGTCATGAGCCTTGCCCGCAACGGCGTGGCCGATTCGCCCCGGCTGACGGCCAGTCCCAGCCTTCGACGCCTCGCCAACGCGGTTCCGCTGGCCTCGGCGGCCGTCATCATGGTGGCCGGCGCAGCCGCCACCATCGGCGCCCTCGGGAGCCTCTGATCGTGCTTGCTGCTCGACTCCCACCGCTTGGGTATCCTCATCGGGCCGATCCGCGCGGGATGACCCGCCGCTCGGTCGCCGTGTTCGATGTCGTCCCGGCAGGGAGATCCTGGTTGACCAATTCCGACGCACCCATCGATGACACGCTCCTGGCGGAGCGGATCGGCGCCGGCGACCGCGAGGCGCTGGGCGAGCTCTATGACCGATACGCTTCGCTGGCGCTCGCGTTGGCGCTGCGCGTGGTGACGGACCGATTCACCGCGGAGGACGTGGTCCACGACGCGTTCGTCGCGATCTGGCAGCACATCGACCGCTTCGACCCGTCGCGTGGCAGCCTGCGCGGCTGGCTGCTGACGGTAGTCCGCAATCGCGCCATCGATCGCGTCCGTGGCGCACGACCGACGATGGAGCTCGGCGC
This sequence comes from Candidatus Limnocylindria bacterium, assembly GCA_036397375.1. Lineage (GTDB taxonomy): Bacteria > Chloroflexota > Limnocylindria > QHBO01 > QHBO01 > DASTEQ01. The sequence continues at coordinate 901 of DASWJA010000047.1, read as the reverse complement.
CGCTGATGAGCAGTCACTGCTCCGGACGGGCCCCAACCCTACCTGGGAGCTGGCGATCGCTCGCATCTCGGCTATCGAGCTGCGGGTCGTGCTGGCCACCCTGCCGGCCGAGCAGCGGGAAGCGATCGAGCTGGCCTATTTCGGCGGTCGCACGTACCGCGAGATCGCGCGGCTCACCGGCGTGCCAGAGGGGACGGCGAGCGGCCGCCTGCGGCTGGGGCTGGCCAAGCTGCGGGACGCGCTGCGGGTGCCGGTCGAGGCACAGCCGCTGGCAGTCCCCGTCGGGCGTGATGCGGAAGGACGTGAGCCATGAGCAGCTCCCAGTCAGATGCCTTGGATTGCGCGCGGGCCGACGAACTTGCCGGTGCCACCGCGCTCGGGGCGCTGGACCCCGACGAGTCTCGGGCCATCGCTGACCACGTGGCGACCTGCGACCAGCCGCACGCTGAGCTCCGCGATCTCCTTGGGTCGGACGCGCTCCTGGCGCTGGCGCTCGAGCCGATGACGCCCGACCCCGCCCTCCGCGCGCGGGTCATGGCCAGCGTGGCAGCGACTCCGCAGGCACACAGGGCGGCCATCGCGCCGGCCCGGGATTCGGCCCCTTCCACCCGAAGGTCCTGGCTCGACCGGTCGTCGGTCGGCCTCTGGCGTGGCCTGGCGGGCGCGGCCGCGGTCGTGATCATCGCGCTGGGCGGATGGAACATCGGCCTCCGTCAGCAGATGGCGGTCCAGGATGCCGCGCTGTCGGCGATCGCGGATATCGTCATCGGCGGCCATCCGGCCTACTCCGTCACCGGTTTGGCGGGCAGCGGCTACGTCATCGACAGCGATGGACCGGGCGCCACGTTCGTGGTGGCGGGACTCGATGAGCTCCCCTCCGGCGACATCTACGAGCTGTGGC
>DASWJA010000046.1:0-4590 GCA_036397375.1 Candidatus Limnocylindria bacterium | reverse complement strand
GGCTTCATCCGGACCTACTTTGGGCTCGAGCCATTGACCGATCTGGTCCCCATTCAGCCCACCGCCCACTACGCGATGGGGGGCATCCCGACCGATGTCGACGGCCGAGTCCTGGCCGATGCCGACGGCCGGGTCGTGCCTGGCCTCTTCGCCGCTGGCGAGTGCGCCTGCATCAGCGTCCACGGCGCCAATCGGCTGGGAACCAACTCGCTCCTCGACATCCTGGTCTTCGGCCGGCGGGCCGGCGAGGCCATGGCCGACGGGCTGCGCGCCGCGCCCTCGCCTGGACGGGACCATGAGGCCGAAGCGCGGTCCGCGGCGCAGCTGGCCGAGCTGCTGAGCACCACCGACGGCGAGCGTCCGGCCACCATCCGAGGTGAGCTGCGCGAGCTCATGTTCACCGCCTGCGGGGTGTATCGCAGCGGGGCGGGGTTGGCCGCCGGACGGGCGGGGGTGGCCACCCTGCGTGAACGAGCCCGCCGCCTGCGGCTCGACGACCACGGCGTGCGGTACAACACGGATCTGACCGATGCGATCGAGCTGGGGTTTCTGCTGGATTGCGCGGAGGCCATGGTGATCTCGGCCGAGGCGCGGACCGAAACCCGCGGCGCCCATGCTCGAGAGGACTTTCCCGACCGCGACGACGCGCGCTGGATGCGCCACACATTCGCCACCCGCCCGTCGGACGGGACCGTCGCGCTGACCTACAAGCCGGTCACGGTCACTGAATACCAGCCGGCTCCCCGGGTGTACTGACCGATGGACGTCGAGCTGCGGATTCGGCGCTTCAACCCGGAGGCGGATGCGACGCCCCACTGGGAGTCCTACGCCCTGCAGGCCGAGCCATCGGACCGCGTGCTCGACCTGCTGCACCAGGTGAAGTGGTTCCAGGACGGGACGCTGACCTTCCGCCGGTCCTGTGCCCATGGGGTGTGCGGATCGGACGCGATGCTGATCAATGGCCGCAATCAGCTGGCCTGCGCGGTGCTCGTCCGGGACGCGGGCGCCAGCATCTCGGTCGAGCCGATGCGCGGGCTGCCGGTGGTCAAGGACCTGCTGGTTGACCAGGAGGGATTCTGGGAGAAGTACCGCGCCGTCATGCCCTACCTGGTCAACGACGAGGTGCCGGAGGACGGAGCGGAACGCCGCCAATCACCCGCCGAACGGGCCGCGTTCGAGGACACAAGCCGCTGCATCCTGTGTGCGGCGTGCACCACCGCCTGCCCGGTGTTCTGGACCAACCCGGCCTACGTGGGTCCGGCGGCCATCGTGAACGCCCATCGGTTCATCTTCGACAGCCGCGACACCGCCCACGCCGAGCGCCTGGAGATCATGGCCGATGCGGATGGCGTATGGCGATGCCGGACCGTGTTCAACTGCGTCGAGGCCTGCCCGCGCGGCATCAACGTCACGCGCGCCATCATGGAAGTGACGCGCGCCATCGGGGAGCGGCCTGCATGACCCGACTGCTGATCCACACCGATGGGGCGGCCCGCGGCAACCCGGGCCCGGCGGGCCTGGGCGCGGTGCTGCAGGATGCCGAGACCGGGGAGACGGTTGCCGAGTTGGCGCGGTACCTCGGGGAGCAGACGAACAACGTGGCCGAGTGGACGGCCGTGCAGGACGCGCTGGAAGAGGCGCTCCGGCGGGGCGCGCGCCAGATCGACCTGCGCACCGATTCGCAGCTGGTGGCGCGCCAGATCAGCGGGCGGTATCGGGTCAAGCATCCCAACCTCAAGCCCATTCACGCCCGAGTCATGGGCCTGCTGGCGCAGTTCGACGCATACACGGTCGGGCACGTCCCACGCGAGCGCAACCGCGAGGCCGACCGCCTCAGCAACGTCGCCATCGATCGGCGCGTATGATGCGGGCCCTGGAGGCGGCCGGACGGCCGCGGACGCGATCGTCGAAAGGCGGCGTTCGAGGAAAGTCCGAGCTCCACAGAGCAGGTTCGCGGGTAACACCCGTCCGCCGCAAGGCGAGGACCAGCGCCACAGTGACGATGCCCGCGCAAGCGGGAGTGAAACGGGCAAGCTCGAGCCGGAGCAAGACCGAATAGGAGGGCGCAAGGCGGCTTTCGGGCCGCAGCAGGTGGCTCGCTCAGCCCTCGGGTAGGTCGCCCAGATGGATGGCCGTCCCCGGACCTCGGTCCGGGACAGAACTCGGCTTACAGGCCGCTCTCCAGGGCCTCAGTCCTCGTCGGCGCGCCAGATGCCCCTTGCGGTGCAGGCGTTGCAGATCGGCCTGGCCTCCGCAAACGTGCCCAGCGGGAGTGGGTGATCCGACCCGCCCAGGAGGCAGGTGACGTCCACCGCCCGGCCCCCGGGGACCGGGGTTATGGCCACGTGACGCACGCTGCAGCGACGGATCTGCCCGGCGCGAGGGATCGGGATCCGCTGCGGCGCGTCGGTACGTTCGACCGCCATGAGGCTTCGAGCGTGCGCCGCAGACGGGTCGTGCTCAATGGCAAGTTCGTACCAGGCGCGAAACCCGCTCGAGCGGTTCGAACCCGGGCCGTCGGAGCAGTATCCTCGCACCATGTTCAGGCGGGGCAACACGGCAGCCCAATCGGCGGCCGAGACCGAGCGTCAGGCGCTGTTCGAGAAACTCGCCCAGCGACCGGAGACCGTGTGCCCGTTCCTGGGGCTTGCCGCCTCCCGAGCGGACTACCAAGAAATGGCGACCGATGACCACCGCTGCTATGCCTTCGGCGACCCCGAGCCGATCTCCGGAGAGCAGCAACGCAACGTCTGCCTCCAACGGGGCTATGCCAACTGCCCACGCTATCTTCGTGGCGTGCTCGTCATCCCGACCGACGAGCTGGAGGCGCTCCGGCGGCCGCACCAACGCGTGCCCCCACCACCGCCACCCCCTCCCCGGCCGGCATCGGTGCCGGGAGGTGGGGGACGGCGTCGGACCGTCGTAGCCCTGCTCGTCGTGCTCCTGCTCGTCGCCGGCGGCGCCGGTGCATGGTGGGTGGTGGCCGGCCCCGGAGCAGTGGCCCTGGAAACGCCGACGCCCATCCCGTCCCAGACGAGCCAGCCGAGCCCGTCCGACGCCGAACCCTCCTTCCCGGTCACGCCCTCCCCAGGTCCGACACCGGCGCCGGGCGACGAGTTCATCGGCTACGAGGTGACCGTCGAGGCGGGCACCAACGACGTCTTTCGGGTTGATGATGCCGGGCAGATTCTCGGCGAGTCCCAGGCCTTCTTCTCGGGCTCCAGCCAGGGGCCGGTCGACCGTGTCGTGGCCAGCAACGGACTCCTGCACTGGCGAGAAACGGAAGGGGAATTGGCGGGATGGTCGTTCATCCGCGACCGGTCCGATCCGTTCCTCATCCGCGAGGTCTACCGTTCCCCCGACGGTTCGTTGCGCTACATCGTTCTGGCCGAGGACGAGACCTAGACCCAACCGATCCTGGTCGCCCACCCGAATTGGCCGAAATAGTCCTTGACGGGGCCACGTTGCCCTGTAAGATGGCGCCCTGTGGCTCAATGTGGGGCCAAATGGGGATCAGTGGTAGGGCCATCGAGTGGAGAGGACCCCCTTCCTTACTGGCGAGTACCGCCACGCGCTGGACGACCGTGGTCGTATCGCGGTGCCGGTGCGGTTTCGGGCTCGCCTGTCGGAGGGCGCGACGCTCACCCGGTGGCTGGATGCCTGTCTCGCGGTCTTCCCGCGTGACGCGTGGGCGGAGCTGGCCGAGAAGCTCCGCGGCCTGCCGCTGACCAGCACCAAGGCGCGCGAATTCGGCCGGTTCATGTCGTCGGGTGCGGTGGACGTGGAGCTCGACCGCCAGGGCCGTCTCCTCGTCCCCGGATACCTCCGGACCTACGCCAGCCTGCAACCAGGCGAGGTGATCGTGGTGGGTGCACTGAACCGACTCGAGATCTGGGCGCCGGCGGCCTGGGAGCCGTACCGCGCTCGGATCGAGGACGCACCCGAGGCCCTGGCGGAGCAGCTGCAGGACCTGGGGATCTAGGGCCCGTGGCGCCATGACGCACGCCACGACCCGGCCATTCATGCGTCTCCGGGCCGCTCGGCCCGTCAACCGACCCTTGAGGGACAGTCGCGCATGGGAGAAGGGCACCTGCCGGTCCTCGTCGACGAGGCTCTCGCCTCGTTGGCTGTCAGTGCCGGCAGCTCCATCGCGGACTGCACGGTCGGTGGCGGTGGGCACGCCGAGCGACTCTTGGAGGCCGTGTCTCCGGACGGCCGCCTGCTCGGCCTCGATGCCGACCTGGCGGCCGTCCGCGAGGCGTCGCGATTCCTGGCGCGCTTCGGGGACCGCGCCGTCATCCGCCACGCCAACTTCACCAGCCTGGGGGACGTGGCGCGCGCCGAAGGGTTGGTCCCGCTCGACGGCGTCCTGTTCGACCTGGGCCTCTCGAGCTATCAGCTCGCCGACATGCGGCGCGGGTTCGCCTTCACGGCGGATGCGCCGCCGGACATGAGATTCGATGAAACGACTGGTCTTTCGGCTCTGGGTCTCATCGATCGCTCCTCGGAGCGAGAGCTCACCCGAATCATCGCGACGCTTGGTGAAGAGCGCCATGCACGCCGCATCGCGAAGGCGATCCTGGCGTCGCG
>DASWJA010000045.1:0-5937 GCA_036397375.1 Candidatus Limnocylindria bacterium | reverse complement strand
CCCGGGAAGTAGCGCGGCAGCCGCTCGTGGAGCTCCAGCCCGGGCTTGTGGTACAGGATGTTCTGCTGGGCGTGGATGATCTTCCCGGCCTGCTCGGCAATCGCCGCCGCCACCCGGGGATGGGCATGTCCGGTGTTCGTGACGCCGATCCCGCAGGTGTAATCGAGGTACCGATCCCCATCCTGGGTGACGACCCACGACCCCTCCCCGCGGTCCACAACGAGCTCGGTGTAGCGCGCCCACACGGCGGGGATGCCAGCCCGGCGCGCCAGCCAAACGCTCGAGTCGTCGGCGCGCTCGTCCAGCATCGGTCCGGTAGGGGCTTCAGTCGTCATCGGTATGGCTCCATCCGCGGAACTGCGTGCGCTGCGTAGTTACCTGCCGCGGATGGTAACCGGCCCGCCGGCCGCCGCCTGGCGCCGGGACTGCCACAGCTGCACCGCGATGAACGCGACCGCCAGCAGCAGGATGAGCGAGCCCAGCACGTTCACCTCGGGCGGGATGCCGAGGCGGCTCACGCCAAAGACCCACAGCGGGAAAGTCACCGTTCGACCGGCGTTGAAGACCGTAATGACGTAATCGTCGATCGACAGCGAGAACGCCAGCAGGGCCGCGGCCAGGATGCCGGGGAAGATGAGCGGGAAGGTGACCTTCCAGAAGGTCGTCCAGGCATCGGCATAGAGGTCCATGCCGGCCTCCTCCAGGGATCGGTTGAAGCCGATCAAGCGAGCCCGAACGGTCACCACCACGAAGCTGATGTTGAACATGATGTGGGCCAGCAGGATGGTGGCGAAGCCGCGCCCCACGCCCATCGAGACCCAGAGGGTCAGCAGCGACGCACCGAGGATGATCTCGGGCGCGGTCATGGGCAGGAAGATCAGCAGGTTGGTGGCGCTCCGACCGCGGAAGTCGTAGCGAGTCAGCGCCAGCGCGATCAGGGTCCCGAGGATGGTCGCAACCAGGGTCGAGATGGCCGCGATGGTCAGGCTGGTCAGCATCGGCCCGGTGACGTCGGGCCGGCGCCACAGGGTCAGGTAATTGTTGAGCGTGAATCCCTGCCATGTGATGTTCTGACGGCCCGCCGGGTCGTTGAAGCTGAAGATGACCATCACCACCAGCGGCGCGAACAGGAACACCACCGCCAGGGCGGTGATTGCCGGCAGGACCAGGCCGGAAAGGCGCTGTCCGATGGGCGCTGTCCGGACAGGCGCGGGTCCGAGCGGCGGGGCGGCAGCGGTCATCGGAGGGTCACCTGGTCACCGGTCAACTCGTCAGCCGCTCGGTGCCGACCACCCGGGTGTAGATCGCGATCAAGACCATCACCCCCACCAGGAGGACGAAGCCGAGCGCTGACGCGGCGGGGAAATCGTTGGCGTTGAGGTACTTGAACTGGATGATGTTGCCGATCATCGTCACGTCCCTGTTCGCAGCGCCGATCAGCTCGGCGTTGATGAAGTCACCGACGGCCGGGATGAAGGTCAGCAACGAGCCGGCCACAACTCCTGGCAGCGAGAGCGGGAAGGTGACGCGCCAGAAGGCCTGCACCCGACTGGCGAACAGGTCCATCCCCGCCTCGATCAGGCGCGGGTCGATCTTCTCGAGCGCGACGTACAGCGGCAGGACCATGAAGGGCAGGAAGTTGTAGGTCAGCCCCCCGATGACGCCGGCCGGGGTGGCGATCAGGTGGAACCCCTGGTCCAGCCAACCAAGGTCCTTGAGCGTCCCCAGCACGATCCCGTTGTCGGCCAGGATCATCTTCCAGTTGAGGGTCCGGATGATGAAGCTGACGAAGAAAGGCAGGATCACGATCAGGAGCAGTGCGTTCTTCAGCCGTCCGCCACGGAAGGCGATGGTGTAGGCCATGGGATAGCCGATGAGGAGGGTCAGCACCGTGGTTGCGAAGGCGTACGTCACCGATCGGATGATCTGGCCCGAGGACTCGCCGATCACCGCCGGGTAGATGCCGAAATTCCAGGTCAGCTCATACCCGGTGGACAGCGAGCCTTCCTGGAGCGAGACCAGCAGCATGATCGCCATGGGGATGGCGAAGAAGATGACCAGCCACGCCCCTCCCGGCAGCAGGAAGATGTAGGGGATCAGGCCGCGGCCGCGGCTCATGACACGGCTGGCGGGCTCAGAAGGTGGTGATCAGCCGGGCCCCGACCCGGTGAAGACCTCCAGCCAGAGGTCGTTCCACTGAGCCTCTTCTTCCTCGGTGAGCTGCTTGTAAGGATAGGTGTTGGCGATTTGATCCTCGGTGGGAGCCGTGGTCGCCGCGAAGACCTCGAGCTCGTCTGCCCCGGCATCGTCCCCGTCCGCCCTGGCCGCATCGGCGTCGGCTTGGATCCGCTCGGGTACCTCGGCGACCGGTGAGAAGTAGCCGATGTACTCGGCCAAGGTCGTGGCGGGCACCGGGTCGTACCAGTAGTTCATCAGTTGATGGACGGCGTCGACGTTGGTGGAACCGTTTGGGATGACCAGGTTGTCGTTCCAGCGCATTCCTCCCTCGGCCGGGACAACGAACTCGACATCGGCGTTGTCGTACAGCTTCATCTGGGTCACGTCACCGGACCACGCCACGGTCAGCGCCAGATTGCCGGCGTTCAACTCGTCGTAGTACTCGTTCCCGTAGAAGCCGCGGAACTGCCCGGCCTCGGCCGCGGTCAGTAGCTTCTCCTGGGCGCGCGTCACATCGTCCATGGTCGCGTTGGCGGGGACGATGCCGAGCGAGAGCAGGCTCAGGCTGAGCATGTCCCGGGTGTCGCTGAACAGCCCAACTCCCAAGTCCTTGAACGCCGGGTCGAACAGGTCTTCGAAGCTGGTGATCTCACGCCCGGTGAGCGTCGGGTTGTAGCCGATGCCCGTGATCCCACCCTGCCAGTACACGCTGTACGCGTTGCCCGGATCGAACCACTGATCGACCGCGAACTCGGCCGCGTTGGCGGCGAGATTCGGCAGCTTCGAGTGATCGAGCTCCTGGACGTAGCCCAGGCGGATGAGCTTCTCGACCATCCAGTCGGTGGGGGTGACGATGTCCCACCCGGTCGGGTTGCCGGCCTGCAGGTCCGGGAAGATCGTCCCGAAGAACTCCTCGTTGTCGTTGATGGCCTCGACGTAGTTGACGTTGATCCCGGTCTGCTCGATGAACGCGTTGAGGGTTGGGTACGGGGTCGGATTCGGACTGCTCTCCTCGTCGATGTCGATGTACGCCGGCCAGTTGGCCCATTCCAGGGTCGCCCCTTCGCCGCTGGGCGTGCAGGCGGCAATCAGCGCCGGCAACGACAGCGCCGCGCCCAAGGCAATGCCGCCCCGCCCGGCCCTCCCCAGGAATGCTCGCCGGCTGATCCGGTCATGGCGCATGGCCTGCAGAATGGCCATCTCGATCCGGCTGCGCTGCTCGTCAGACATCGAGGTCTCCTTCCTCCTCAGGGGCGTGGGGGTCGCCGCCGGCGTGCTCCGCCGGACCGGCAATCACAAAGGTGTGACGCGGCTGCCAGGTGAGCCGGACCTTCTGGCCATCGGCCAGGGCTTCGGCCACGCTGGCGGTCTCCAGGTTCTGGGAATAGGCGGTCATGTGGTGGCCGTCTCGGGTCTGGACCAGGTACTGGGTGCTGACCCCGACGTAGCTGGAGTCCAGGACGGTGCCCTCCACGGCATTGACATCGGCGGCCGCGGCCTGGCCGTCGCCGGACTTCACCACCCGCAGCTTCTCGGGCCGGATGCCGAGTCGGACCTGCCGCTGGCCGTTGTCGCCGGCGGGCGCACGGATGACCGTCCCGTCGGTGAGGCGGATGGAGATCATCCCGCCCTCGTGCCCGGCCACCTCGCCCTCCAGCAGGTTCGACACCCCCAGGAAGCCGGCCACGAACGCGGTCTCGGGCCGCTCGTACAGGCTCTCCGGGTCGCCCAGCTGCTCGATGTGGCCGGCGCGCATGACGGCGATCCGGTTCGACATGGTCATCGCCTCGTCCTGGTCGTGGGTCACGTAGATGAACGTGATCCCGACCTCGGTCTGGATCCGCTTCAGCTCGAGCTGCATCTGCTTGCGCAGCTTCAGGTCCAGCGCGCCCAGTGGCTCGTCCAACAGAAGGACCTGCGGGTGGTTGATGAGGGCGCGGGCCAGGGCGACCCGCTGCTGCTGGCCGCCGGACAGCATCGTCGGCTTGCGCTGCTCGAAGCCGGGGAGCTCCACCAGCTCCAGCATCTCGCCGACCCGGGTCTTGATCTCCGCATCGGCCACCTTGCGGCGGCGGAGGCCGAAGGCGACGTTCTCGTAGATGTTCAGGTGCGGGAAGAGGGCGTAGTTCTGGAAGACCGTGTTGACGTTGCGCTTGAACGGGGGAAGGCCGGTGACGTCCTGGTCGCCCAGGTAGACGGTCCCGCTGGTCGGCTCCTCGAAGCCACCGATCATGCGCAGGGTGGTGGTCTTGCCGCAGCCCGACGGGCCAAGCAGGGAGAAGAACTCCCCGCGCCAGATGTCGAGCGAGAGGTCGTCAACCGCGACCGTCTCGTTGAACTGCTTGGTGACCCGCTCCAGGCGGACATCGACCTCGGGCAATCCCGGACCCTCCAGCACCGACCCCCATCGGGTCAGACCCGCAGTATAGGCGGCGGTTCGCCCGAATCCACCCCTCCCGGGCTGGAACCGACGTCTTCACGCCGGCCCGGCACCGGCTCTTGCGCGGCTATTCGAGCACCTCGTGGAACCACGTCGGCAGCGAAGGTCACGACCTCGGGCGCCAACGCTCCTGCCATGCCGGGGAATCGCGGCAGGGCGACCGCCGCCAGGTCCTCTACCACCGGCTGGATGTCCGGTTCCTCGAGGTCCCGCCGAGCTTCCAGGCGGACGAACAGCAGCCCGAGGCTGGATTCGGCCATGAGGGTCAGAGCTTGGCCAGGGCCGCCTCGCCAAGGTCGATTGTCGGCTCGCGGAACGGCATCGGCTCGGTCAAGCGGAGGAACACGATCGTGACCAGGACAGATCCCTTGAGGAAATGGCCCCGTTCGACGCCCTTCAGCCAGAGCGCGCCATCGCCGATGTCCAAGGCTTCGGCGTCAGCGCCGCTACCCGACACATAGATGTCGAAGATGTTCATGCCGTCGGTGGGGACGACCTGCACAACGAGACTGCCCCACGCCTGGGCGACGTAACTGCACTCATTCGCGGCCGGGTCGTCGCCGGCGAGCTCGCCGGTCTGACCTTCGCTGACCGTGCCCGGGTCCAACTGCAGGGCCGCCTCGATATCCGCCGGGGTCACGAGCTCGCAGGCGGTCAGGTCCGTGCCCGGGACCCCGCCATTCCCACCGGTCCCATCACCACCAGCCCCGCCGTCGGTCGGGCTTCCGGGCGACGCGGCCGGTGAGGCACATGCAGTCAACACGGCCACGAGGAAAACGCTCAGAGTGCCGGCGCGCCGTGCGCCCATCGTGGTGCCCATGGCGGCAGCGTAGACCGCTCGATAGGGGCTGTAAAGGCCCGCCACCTGCTGCTGTTGATAGACTCGCGCGACCGATGGACTTCGCCCTGTCCCCTGCCCACGAGGATATCCGGCGCACGGTCCGTGACTTCGCCGAGCGACGGATCGCGCCGCAGGCGGACGAGATGGAGGTCCGCGGCGAGTTCCCTCAGCAGCTCATCCGCGAAGCGGCCGACCTGGGCCTGCTGGGGGTGCCGTACCCCACCGAGGTGGGCGGCACCGGCCTGGACAACCTGGCCTACGCCATCACCATCGAGGAGCTGGCCCGGGTGTCGGGCAGCGTGGCGATCATCGTGTCGGCCCACACGTCGCTGGGCGCTGGCCCTGTCGCGATGGCCGGCACGCCCGAGCAGCAGGAGCAGTTCCTCCGTCCCTTGGCCAGCGGGCAGAAGCTCGGGGCCTACGGGCTGACCGAGCCGGGGGCCGGGAGCGACTCGCGGGGGACGAAGACGCGGGCGCG
>DASWJA010000044.1:0-5225 GCA_036397375.1 Candidatus Limnocylindria bacterium | reverse complement strand
TGAGCCGGTCCTTCGACCGGGTCAGCGCCATCGTCGAGAGCCACGGTGGCGTGGTCGAGAAATTCATCGGCGATGCCGCCATGGCCGTGTTCGGTATCCCGCGCGTCCACGAGGACGACGCTCTTCGAGCGGTGCGGGCCGCCGCCGAGATCCGCGACGCGCTGCAGGCGGTGGCCGGCGTGGGGGGCGGAGCCACCGTGGCATGGCGCACTGGGATCGCCACCGGCGAGGTGGTGGCCGGCGATGCGACGGCTGGCTCCCGCCTGGTCACCGGTGACGCGGTCAACGTCGCCGCCCGACTCCAGCAGACCGCGCAACCCGGCGAGATCTTGATCACGGCCGAGACACAGCAGCTCGTGCGGGATGCCGTGGAGGTCGAGGGACTGGGCGAGGTGACGGTAAAGGGTCGCCAGGCGCCAATCCAGGCCTTTCGCCTGATCGACGTGGATCGATCTGCCGCCGGTCACGAGCGGAGGCTCGACTCACCGATGGTCGGCCGCGAACGGCCGCGCCGCCTCCTTGACGAGGCGTTCGCCGAGGCGCGCGATGAGCGGCTCTGCCACCTGTTCACCATCCTCGGGTCCGCGGGCGTGGGCAAGACGCGATTGGTCAACGAGTTCGTCACCTCTCTGGGCGACAGCGCTCGGGTCGTGCACGGCCGATGTCTGTCGTACGGCGAGGGAATCACCTACTGGCCGATCTCCGAGATCGTGCGCGGGGTGACCGGCATCGGTCAGACCCCTGGAGGGGACCCAGCCGCCGACCTTGCCCGCATTGCGGAAGTCCTGGGCGATAACGCTGACCGCGACCGGATTGCGGCGCGGGTCGGCGAAGCCATCGGCCTGACCCGCGGCCAACCGGTCCCGGACGAGACCCCGTGGGCGATTCGCTCGTTCATGGAGGCGCTGGCCGCCGATCGGCCGCTGGTCGTCGTCCTGGAGGATCTCCAGTGGGCGCAGCCGCTGCTGCTGGACCTGGTGGAGCACATCGCGGACTGGTCGCGGGACGCCCCGATCCTGCTCCTCGTGCTGGCACGCCAGGAGCTGCTCGAGCTGCGCTCCGCCTGGGGGGGCGGGAAACGCTCGGCAACCATCATCTCCCTCGAGCCGCTGAACGCCGAGGAGACCGCCCAGCTGATCGACAACCTGCTGGGCCAGGCTCATCTGCCGGAAACGATCTTCGACCGTATCCGATCCGCGGCCGAGGGGAATCCCCTGTTCGTCGAGGAACTGCTGGAAATGCTGATCGACGACGGAGCGTTGGCGCGCACCAATGGCGACTGGACGGCCAGCCGCGACCTCACCAGCCTGGCCGTTCCGCCAACCATCCAGGCTCTACTATCCGCCCGCCTCGACGGCCTGGCCGGGCCAGATCGCGCCGTCCTTGAGCGGGGTTCTGTCGAGGGGACTGTCTTCCACCGGGACGCGGTGGCGGCGCTCGCGCCAGAAGGGCTGCGTGCGTCCGTGGGTCCGAGCCTCCAGACGCTCACCCGCCGCGAGTTCGTGGCGCCCGACCGCGCCGAGCTGACGGGCAGGGAGGCATTTCGGTTCCGTCATCAGCTCATTCGCGACGCCGCCTACCAGGCGATCGCCAAGCAGAGCCGGTCAGAACTTCATGAGGGCTTCGCCGACTGGCTCGAGAGCTCGCTGGGTGAACGTCTCGATGAATATCGGCCCATCCTCGCCTACCACCTGGAGCAGGCCGCGCGCTACCGGCGGGAGCTGGATGCGAGCGATCCAAGCCTCTCAGATCTCGCTCACCGGGCCGCGGTCCAGCTCGCCGCGGCAGGCGAAGGCGCGCTCGATCGGGGCGACTTCAATGCGAGCGCAAATCTGCTGGGGCGCGCGATAGCCCTTCTGGATCCCTTCGATCCACAGGCCCTTCCCATGCGCCTGACCCTGGGCGAGGCGCTGGCCTGGGCCGGTGACACCCGGGACACTGACGCGTCCTTGAGCGAGACACTTACTATCGCCCACCGGCTGGGCGACGAACGATCCGCGCTGCGGGCAGAGACCCTTCGACTCCATCCTCGGGTTTCGATGGCTGTTGAGTCGATGAGCGCGCTCGAGGATGAGGCCAGCCGCTTCCACCAGCGGCTGACCGAGTTGGGCGATCAAGAGGGGGCGGCTCGGGCCGGGTTGGAGCTCGCCAAGCTTCATTTCTGGAACGGGCGGGTCCAAGACGGGTTGGATCTGGCCCAGGAATTGCTCCCGACCGCAGGATCAGGGCGAATCGGCGACGACCTGCGCGGCTGGATCGTCGGCTTCGCATACTGGGGTCCCACGCCGGCCCCCGAGGCGATCGAGTTGGCGCAGCGCATGGGCTCGGAGATGCGCGACCCCCGGCAGGGTGCCAACCGGACCGCGCGGCAGATTGGTTCCCTCCTGGCGATGCAGGGCAACTTCGACGAGGCGCGGACGAAGTTCGAGGAGCAACTGGCCCTGTACGAGGAGATAGGCTCCCCCCAACTATTGGGGTCGTTGCTGAGCCATCATGCCGGGCCGGCCGAGCTGGTGGCCGGCGACGCTGCCCGCGCCGCCGAGATGTCTCGTTCTGGGTTTGATTTGCTCACAGCCGGCGGCGACCGGGGTTTCGCTTCGACATCGGCGGTGAATGTTGCCCGCGCGATGCTTGAGCTTGGTCGCGATGCGGAGGCGGAGGAATGGTCGCGCAGGGGACAGGAGATGACGACCGAGGACGACTTCGCCACGCAGGGGCCCGCGCGAGGAATCCTGGCTCTCGTCGCGGCTCGTCGGGGCGAGCTTGAGGCCGCTGAACGCCTGGCCCGGGAGGCGGCCGTGGCCATGGACGCGACCGACATGCTCACCCAGGTAGCGGAGGCCCACTCCGATCTGGCCGATGTACTCGAGCTGGCCGGCAAGTCTGAGGATGCGAGATTGGAGTTCCAGCGGGCCCTGGAGGTGTACGAACGCAAGGGCCACCTTGTGGGCGTCGGGAAGATGCGAGCCCGGCTGGCGGAGCACGCGGCCAGCGAAGCCGGCACCTCGGCCTAGGGGACCAGGACCAGCCTTCCGGGAACCTGTCCCGCCGCCAGCCGATCGTGGGCGGCGGCGGCCTCGCGGAGCGGCATGCGATCCACGGACCAGCGGAGGCGGCCGCGGCGGGCCAGCTGCACCACGTCGCGCAGGTCGTCCGGCGACCCCCAGGCCGTGGTTGTGAGCGACGCCTCCGCGGGGAGCGCCGCGAACGAGAACGTCATCTGGCCGCCCGCCTCGCCCACCAGCGACACCAACCCGCCGGGCGCCACGAACCGCACGGCCAGGGCCAGCGTCTCGTCGCTACCCACGAAGTCGAACACCACGTCCGCAGGCCCGCCCATCCCCGCAAACACGAGCTCCTCGTCCCCGGCCAGGAATCCCACGTCCGCGCCCAGCCGGGACGCGATCTGGATCTTGTCGGGGTCGATCTCCCGCACGCCCACCACCACCTCCGGCAGCCTCCGCAGGAACTGGAGCGCAAATTGGCCCAGCCCGCCCAGGCCGATGAGCAGTGCCCGCGAGCCCTCGGCCAGCCACGGGATGGCGCGGCGCACCGCGCGGAACGAGGTCACGCCCGCGTCCGCCAGGGGAGCGGCCTCCACCGGGTCAAGCTGGCCCAGCGCAACGAGGTGGCGCGGGTGAGGGACGAGCAGGTACTCGGCGTACCCGCCGTCCACCTGGAACCCCGGGGAGCGGCCATTCGCGCACCGCTGCTCCTCGCCCCGTCGGCATTCCCGACACTCCCCGCAGCCCCAGCCGCCGAACACGGCCACCGCGTCGCCCTCGCGGACCTTGACCCGTCGCAGCAATGGAGCCGCGCCGGGCCCCACCGCGGCCAACGAGCCGGCCACCTCGTGGCCCAGGGTGATCGGCCGTTCGACCTTGATGAGATCGGTCCGGGCGATGTGGAGGTCGGTGTGGCACACCCCAGCCCCGGCCACCCGGACCAGCACCTCGCTGCCGTGAGGGACGGGAACGGGCAGCTCCTCGAGTCGCAGTGGCTCGCCGGCGGCGTACGTGCGTACGGCCAGCATCGGTCTAGGCCGGGAGGGGTTCTCGGAAGGTCTCGAGAATGATCGCCGCCACCAGGCGCGGATCGGGCTTGTGGTAGATGCCGCGCACGACCCCCGCCTCGTCAACCCCGATCAGCACCGGCTGCGCAACGTTCGTGTTGCCCCGTTTCTCGGCCACCGGCACGCCCAGCGCCTGGGCAGCGATCCGCCGCTCGTCGCTGAGCAGCAGGAACGGCAGGTTCAGCTCCGTCGCGTAGTCCTTCTGCTGGCGCTCGTTGTCGGTCGTGATGCCAGCCACCGCGATTCCGGCCGCGTCCAGGCGTGGGATGGCGGCGGCCAGCTCACGGGCCAGGACGTCCGCCTCGGTGCGCGCTGCTCCGCTGAGCGACGGCCCGGCGAAGAACACGTGGGCCACGGGCGACTTGCCCACCCAGGAGCGCAGGTTCAGCAGGTACCCGTCGGTGGCGCGCAGGCCGATGGACGGGATCGGGTCTCCCACCTGCACGCTCAGGCTGGCTGTGGTTCGGCTCACGAGCCGATTGTATCCGGGCCGGCCGGGGCCACTTGGCCGGTCGGGAGGCCAGAAATCAGGTTCGCAGGTCTTTGAGGCCAGCCGATGATGCCTGCCGCAGCGAACCGGTCAACCGAAGCAGGGAAGCGAGAAGCCCGGCCTCGCGACCGGCGCGGGCCTCCGAGCTGGATGCGGGCCTGGCCCGGGACGCCAGCTCAACCCGGCGCTCGGCTTCGAGCTCCCAGGCGGTCGCGGCCGTCATTCCGAACATGTTGGGGAAGATATTTGAGATCGAACGATCAGGGCGAGACAGTATTTGACACCGATACTGTCGCCGTGAGGACACCCAAGAAGACCGCGATCGCCTCGACGACATGCTTGTGGTCTGGGCCCGGGAAATCCCGAACCTCGATCCGTTGACCGAGGGCATCGTCGAGCGCTAACGCGGACCCAGGACGAGGTTTCCTCCAGACTGATGAAGAAGGCCGTCCCGCTCTAACCCCTCGGTAATCTCCCGATAATCGATGGCGTTCGCCCCGCCGCTAACGGCCTGGCTCGCCTTCCTCCGGCTGAGCCGATGCGCGGGCGCTGACGCCAGCGCCCGCAGGACCGCGCCGCGCGCCGCGCGGGTTGCCGCGGTTGATGCCGATTGGCGAGGGACCGGGACCCGACGCGGGTCGAATCGAGATGGGCAGCCCCGAG
>DASWJA010000043.1:0-5883 GCA_036397375.1 Candidatus Limnocylindria bacterium | reverse complement strand
GTCGAGCCCGCCTCCCGGATGTGGTAGCCGCTGATGCTGATCGTGTTCCAGCGCGGCATCTCGCGGGTCCCGAACTCGACCGTGTCGGTAACGAGGCGCAGCGAGGGGGCTGGCGGGAAGATGTACTCCTTCTGGGCGATGAATTCCTTGAGGATGTCGTTTTGGAGCGTGCCGGCGAGCTCGGCCCGGGGGACGCCCGCCTTCTCGGCGGCGACCAGGTACATGGCCCAGATCATGGCTGCCGGCGAGTTGATGGTCATCGAGGTGCTGATCTCGCCGATCGGCAGCCCCGACAACAGGATCTCCATGTCGGCCAGGCTGCTGACCGCCACGCCGCAGGTCCCGAACTCGCCCGCGGCATGCGGGTCGTCGTGGTCGTACCCGTACAGGGTCGGCATGTCGTACGCGATGGAGAGCCCGGTCCCACCCTCCGCGATGAGGCGCCGGAAGCGGGCGTTCGTATCTTCGGCCGCGCCGAAGCCGGCGAACATCCGCATCGTCCACAGCCGCCCCCGGTGGCCGGTGGCATGGATACCCCGCGTGAACGGTGGCTGGCCCGGCTCGCCCAGGTCGCGCACGGGATCCCAATCAGGCAGGTCGGCGGCGGTGTAGACGCGATTGATGTCGACCCCCGACTGGGTCGTGAAGCGTGGCTTGCGCTCGGGGCCCGGTCCTTCGCTCACGCCGTCATCTTCGAGGCTGGCTCGGCGAGGGGCAACTCGGCGACTCCGCCACCGACCCCTACGGGTAGAGGCCGCGAAGGGTGGTTGCCGTGGCCGTACGGCCCACGGCCACCATCAGGGCGGCGGTCCGGAGGTCCGCGTGGTGCTGCTCGGCGGCCGACATCACCGCACGCGCGGCGTCATCCATCACGCGGTCGAGCTCGGCCGCCACTTCGGCATCGGTCCAGAAGAAGGACTGCAGATCCTGGACCCATTCGAAGTAGCCGACCACGAAGCCACCTGCGGTGCCCAGGATGTCGGGGATGACGGTGACCCCCTTGTCGCGCAGGATCCGATCCGCCTCCGGCGTGGTCGGCCCATTCGCGGCCTCGGCCACGATCTTGGCCTGGATCGTGGGTGCATTGGCTCGCGTGATCTGGTGCGAGAGGCCGGCGCTGATCAGGATCTCGCACGGTTCGCTGAATACCTCGCGGCGGTCCACCGCTTCGGCGCCCCGCAGCTCATCGATCGTGTCGCGCTCGGCCATGTGCGCGACGGCGGCCCCGATGGCGATGCCATCGGGATCGCGGACCGCGTGGCGGTCGTCGGCAAGGGCCACGACCCGGGCGCCGGCCCCGGCCAGCATCTCGGCCAGGATGGTGCCCACCCGCCCGAACCCCTGGACCACGACGCGCGATCCATCCAGGGCCACCCCCTGCTGGCGGGCAACGGCCTGGATGGCCCGCAGCGCCCCGCGGCTGACGGCCTCGCGCTGTCCGCGCGAGCCACCGATGGACGGCGGCTTGCCGGTCACCACGCCGCGGATCGTGTACCCGCGATGCATCGAGAACGTGTCCATCATCCAGGCCATGGTCTGGTCGTCGGTGTTCACGTCGGGCATGGGGATGTCCTGGCTGGGACCGATGAGGGGGCTGATCTCGGTCGTGTAGCGGCGCGTCAGGCCCTCCCGTTCGTGGGCGGACAGCTGCTTGGGGTCGATCAATACCCCGCCAAAGGCGCCGCCGTACGGGATCTCGACCAGGGCCGCTTTCCAGGTATTCCACATCGCGTTGGCGCGCACAACGTCCAGGGTCAGGTCGGCGGTGTAGCGCACACCACCGGTGGATGGTCCGCGGTTGATGTTGTGGTGGACGCGCCAGCCGGTGACCGCCTCGACGTGGCCATCATCGAAGCGCACGGGAAAGTGGACCTCCAGCTCGCGCTTCGGGACGCGCAGGACGCGGTGCATCCCGTCGTCCAGGCCCAGGCGCTCGGCCACGGCGTCCAGCTCTGCCTGGGCGCCCGCCCACAGCTGGGCGCCGTTGTCGGTGGGCCGGTCGGCGGTCATCGGGTCATGGTCGCAGGACCAGTGTGGACGCCTCGGCGGCGGACCGCCGGGCGCCCACGAGAGGTGTCGTATGCGGGGTGGACGGAACCGCTAGAGCTTCTCGTCCTCGTCCCGTTCGGCCGCCTCGCCGCCAGACGACGTCTCGCCGCCGGTCGACGACCCGGCCGAGCCGCTCCACGAGCTGGCCGCTGGTGGGCTCATGGCCGGCGGTTCCATCGGCGGGGCCGGAGGCGGTGCCGAAGCTGCCGCGGCGGTTCCTCCGCCGCTCATGCCGAAGGCCCCCATGACCGCATCCATCATGCCCCCAGAGGTGGACTGTCCGAAGGCGGCGCGGACGGCGGGGGTGGTCAGGTAGTAGATGACTGCCAGGTCGATGGCGACCGAAATCGCCGCGCTGCCAATGCCGCCGCTGTAGCCGAGGGGGACCTGGATAATCGCGATCACGGCCCCGATCACCATCAGGATGATGCCCCATCGCCACGCCGAGGGCCGCAGCTGCCAGAAGCCCCAACCGATCCAGAGTGCCAGCGCTCCCCAGACCAACGCGTAGATTCCGAAGAAGACCGCCAGTCCTCCGAATCCGGCACCTGCCAGGAAGCCTCCGATACCCAGGAGCGCAAGAGCGCCCAGTATCGAGAGGATGCCTCCTACAAACGCCAGGATGGCGAGGATGGTGACCCCTGTTGGCCGCTGATTCATGGGTCCACGGACCTCCAATGGTGTGGGCCGTCAGAGTTGGGCGGCCGTTCGGGTTGTTGTAGCACTTGCCGATCCTTCGGGGTAGCCTTTTTGCGCGGGGTAGCCTTTTTGCACGCCCCGGGTGCGGAGTGGCAACATGGCCGCGCCAACTTTTCACCGAGACGTCGGCGGCTCGCTGATCCCGACCGACGCCCCCAACCGAGGTACCGCCATGGCCCCCCGGGTGATGACCGTTTCTGGACCGATCCCCGCGGAGCGAGTCGGGTTTGCGCTTCCCCACGAGCACACGAAGATCTCGCTGTGGCATGTCCCGGGCCGGTTCGACTACTGGGAGCTGGCCGCCGACGAGCTGACGGTGGCCGAGGAGCTGCGCGACTTTCGGCGCCGAGGCGGACGCACGCTGGTCGACCTCACGCTGCAGGGCATCGGCCGCGATCCAGAGCGCCTGCGGCGCCTGGCCAACCGCACCGGCGTTCAGATCGTGATGGGATGTGGCTGGTTTAGCGCGCCGTACTACCCGGTTGAGGCCGGGATCGATCGGCGCACCGTGGACGACCTGGCCGACGAGCTGGTGGCCGAGTTCGAGCAGGGGGTCGGTGAAACGGGCGTCCGGCCCGGCATCATCGGCGAGATCGGCACCGACAAGCCCTGGGTCAGCGCCATCGAGGAGCGCGTGCACCGGGCGGCAGCCCGCGCCGCGGGACGCACGGGAATGGCGATCACCACCCACGGCGTCCAATCCACGGTTGGCCGCGCACAGCTGCAGATCTTCCTTGACGAGGGAGTCGATCCGCAGCGGGTCGTGATCGGTCACGCCGACTCATGGCCCGACCTCGATCACTACCTCGCCATCCTCGAGCGCGGGGCGAACCTCGAGTTCGATTTTCTCGGTCATCGGTTCGACCCGGTGGACGAGCCACGCGAGCCGCGGATCGTGGAGCTGCTGGTCGAGTTGCTGGATCGTGGTTTCGGCGCGCAGATCCTGCTCAGCCAGGACGTATGCCATGACATGCAGCTGAAGGTGAATGGCGGCTTTGGGTACACCTACCTCCAGCAGCATTTCCTGCCGGCGCTCCGGACGGCGGCCGTCGGGGAGGGCGAGCTGGAGCGGATGACGATCGAGAACCCGGCCCGCATCCTGACCATCGCTGAGCCCGGGTAGGCCTAGACTAGGATCCCGTGTGTGTGGAGGAGGATTGACCGATGTCGGTTGCCAGGGTTACCGAGCTCAGCTGCACCTCGAATGAGAGCTTCGAGGACGCGGTGCGACAGGGCATCGCCCGGGCGCGGCGCACCCTGCGGGGCGTCAAGAGCGCGTGGATCAAGGAGCAGCGGGTCAGCGTCGGCGCAGATGGGGAACTGGAGTTCCAGGTCAATATCCTGGTGACGTTCGTCCTCGAGGACTAGCCGGCCAGGCCGATCTTTCCCTCGCCGCGCGTGAATCGGCTCCGATAGCGGGGGTTCGAGACCCGGACGCTGACCGCGGTCGCGTCCAACGGCTTGCCGCTGCGCGGCGGGGCGTAGATGCCGCGGGCGGTCACGGCCTCCGCCAGCTCGCCCGCACTCAGCGGTCCGCGCTCGGCCAGCACGGCCGCGATCTCCTCGTGCAGCGGGACCGCTGGATTCTTGCCGCGGGCGCGCTTGACCTTCCTCGTCGCGGCCGGGGTGGATTCCGACTTCGGCGGGCGGCCGCGGCGCCGGGGGGGCGATGGTTCAGGCATCACCGAATCGGCCGCGGCGGCGGTGGCGCTCGTCGCACCGCTGGTGGCCGGAGCGGCTTCACGGGACGCGAGCCCGTCGACGCGCCGGGTCAACGCTTCGATCCGGTCGTTCAACGACTCGAGCACCGGCCCGACGTCGATTGGGGACGGAGCCCCGCGGCGTTCGGCGTCCAGCCGCTCGGTCACCCATAGCGTCACCAGCTCCCCTGGGCGCAGGCCGGCCTCGGACGCGAGCGCCCGCAGGGTGCCCAGGTGCCGCGGGTCGAGGCGGAGAGACATGGCGCCCTCGTCTGGGCCGCCAGGTCGCGGGGGCCGGGGCCCGGAGTCGAATGGCGGTCGGGGTCCGGACTGGAACGGCGGCCGTCCGCGGCGCGGTCCGGGCCGGTCGCTGGGCCGATAGCGGTCGGGGCCCGGCCGACGGTCGTCTGGCCGCCGGGGGCGGCGGTCGCGGTCATATGTCATGCGGCCACGATACCCAAAGTTTGAAAAGCGTGCCACTCAGTTTGTAATGCGTGGCCTAGAAGCCGCCGCTGGCGCCCCCGCCCCCGCCGCCTCCACCTCCACCGAAACCTCCGCCACTGGACGATGAAGGGGCGGACCCGATGCTGCCCAGCGTCCCCAACATGCCTCCGATGTCGGGTATGCCCGACCCTGAAAAGAGGCTCCCGCCGGCGTCTCCGGTGCCCGACCCTGTGGACGAGCCCAACCACATCGGGTAATAGGCACCCGAGGACTGGGTCATGGCGCGGATCTGGGGGTCGGCCATCTCGCGGGCTAGAACCTCGCCCACTTCCCTGTGCAATCCGAGTGCCACGCCCCAAACCACGGCCTTGTCTGGCGTGTCGGCCAGCAACCGCACGGTGGGGTCCTGGACCACCTCGGCCATGGACCGCGCCTGCGCCAGGGTCTTCTCGAGGGTGCGCCGGTATGCCTTCAGCATGGCGTCCACGTACGCACCGTTCGGGGTCCGCTTGGACATCTGGCTGCCGATGGCCGCCGTTACCAGGCCACCCACGACGAGCGCGGCACCGACCAGGGTCAGCCCGCTCATCGGGATCGTGTTGCCCAGGAATATGGCCCCGCCGCCGAGCACGGCTTCAGCGACCCCGATGAACACCCAGCGGGTGATTTCCGGGGTGGGGAGGCGGGTCAGCCAACCCAGGCGGACGGCTTCCTGCTCGAGCTGACGCTTGATGGGATCGAGCGCCTCGTTGACGCCCCACAGCGTCTCGCGTCGCAGCGACCGTTCGGAGCCGCCGCGGATGACGAGCTCGTGGTAGGCCTCGCCGAGCGGGCCCGATGGCTGCGGCCGGTCAACCGGCGGATCCAACACGTCCAGGGCCGGATCGGTCAGGGGGTCCGGTTCGTCGGTGCGCTTGACGTCCTTGGCACGCTCCAGGTTCCGGAATCGGATCAGACCGCCGCCCGCGAGCTCCACCAGGACCGTCCGGAG
>DASWJA010000042.1:0-13615 GCA_036397375.1 Candidatus Limnocylindria bacterium | reverse complement strand
GACGACGATGACGTGGCCCTCGGCCTCGGCGGTGTAGCCCTTGGCGCTGGTTGCCAGGTCCTCCTCGAACTCCACCGCGTCGATCCCCGCCGCCCGCGCCTCCTCCACCTGGAGACCGACCGATGCGGTCTCCGGATCGGTATAGGTGGCCCGCGGGATGGCCCTGAAGTCGGGTCGGACGTCGTCGCCAAGGGCCATCCGGACCACCACCTCGCCCTCGTAGTGCGCCAGGTGGGTGTGCAGCTCGGGCCCGGCCGGGTCGCCGGCGACCCATACCCCCGGAGCGATCTGGAGCCGCTCGTCGGGGCTCAGCCGGCCATCGGAAACGTCCACGCCGACCGTCTCCAACCCCAGGCCGTCAAGCGGGACGGTTCGCCCGATGGCCAACAGGACAGCCGACCCCTGGACCCGGCTTCCGTCGTCCAGCTCCAGCTCGTGGCGGCCGTTGGTGCCGGCTCCGGGATGCACGCGCACCGCCCGCACCCCCACCCGGACGGTCGCCCCCTCCCGCTCCAGGGTGCGCTGGAGGAGGGCCGAATTGCGCGGGTGATCGCGGGCCAGGATTCGCGGGTTTGACTCGACCATCGTCACCGGCACGCCGTAGCGGGCGTAGACCTGGGCCAGCTCCACGCCGGTCGGGCCGCCGCCCAGGATCAGCAGGCTCTCGGGCAGCTCGCGGGCCGAGGTCCCTTCGCGATTGGTCCAGTACGGAATCTGGTCCAATCCCGGCAGGTCGGGGACCCGCGAGTTGGAACCCACCGCCACGATCACGTTGGCGGCCTCCAGCTCGTGCTCGACGGCTTCATGACGGACGACCACGCGCCCCGGCCCGTCCAGTCGGGCGCTGCCGCGTACAACGACCGCGCCCACGTCTTCGAGGCGCTGCACTTGCCCGCTGTCATCCGGGTACGGGATTCCCTCGCGGTTGATGTTCCAGTCCCGCCGAGCCGATGCCTTGGACCACGGGTAGTCCCCTCCTGCCGCGTGCACAGCGGCCGAGTGGAGGAGGGACTTGGACGGGATGCAGGCCCAATACGAGCAGGAGCCACCGACCAGATCCCGGTCGATAATGGCCACGCTGGCCCCACGCTGACGTGCCAGGTTGGCGGCAGCCTCGCCGGCCGCCCCGGCCCCGATCACGACGAAATCGAACCGATCCATGACTCCTCCCGGCGTCAGCTGAGCGCCCGCTCCTCGCCCCCGATCCAGATTCTGGCCGGTGCCACCCCGCCCAACCGAAGAGCGAAGGCGCCTTCGTGCTCGGCGTCCCAGGCCACCAGGTCAGCCGCCATGCCCTCCCGCAGGACACCGATTTCGTGTGACAGACCGATGGCGGCGGCCCCGCCGGCGGTGGCCGCCGCGATTGCCTCCTGCACGCTCATTCCGAGCAGGGTCGCTCCCAGGCCGATCACCAGCGGCATGGAGGGGTTGGCGTACGTCCCGGCGTTGGCATCGGTGGCCAGCGCCACGCTGGCCCCGGCGTCGAGCAGGGCGCGTGCCGGGGGGAGCCGGTCACGCATGGCCACCGCCGGCCCGGGGAGCAGGGTGGCGACCGTCGCGGACGCCGCGAGGGCGCGCACGCCCGCGGCGTCGAGCTGCTCCAGATGATCCACCGACGTCGCGCCCAGCCGGACTCCCAGCTCCGCGGCGCCGGTCCGGGCCAGTTGATCTGCGTGCAGCTTCAACCCCATTCCGCGGCCGCGGGCAGCGGTCAGGATCGCCTCGGCCTGGGCCGACGTGAAGAATCCGCGGTCGCAGAACACGTCGCAGAATTCGGCTTCGCCCGCCACGGCGGGCAGCATGTCCTCGATCACCGTGCTGACGTACGCCTCGGGTGATGCGGCCTCGGGCGGAACGGCATGGGCGCCGAGGAACGTGCGGACCACCCGGATGCCGGCGGCGGTGGCGGCCGCCCCGATGATCCGCAGCGCGCGGAGCTCCTCGACCGTGGTCAGCCCATAGCCCGACTTGGCCTCCAACGTGGTGGTGCCGCCGGCCAGGGCAGCACGAAATCGGTCCTCCACCAGCGCCTGGAGCTCGGCGTCGGGGGCCTGCCGGGTTGCGGCGACGGTGCGCAGGATGCCGCCGGCGGCATATGGCTGTCCCTCCAGCCGGGCGGCGGCTTCATCGGCGCGGTCACCGGCGAACACGGGATGGGTGTGCGAATCCACCAGTCCGGGAGTGACGAGTGCGGAGCCCAGGTCCTCCCATTGGCCCACCGCCGGCGCTTCGTCGGGTGACCCGACCCAGCCAATCCGGCCGTCCCGGATCAACAGCGCCCACGGCGAGAGCGTGCCCGGAGGCTCAGCCGCGTGCGGCTGGGCCACGAGCAGCCGGCCCGTGCCCGACAGGAGCAGCTGTCCGGGTGGCATGCCGCGAACCATAGCCGACCCCTACGGACCCTCCGCCGCCTCGGCCACCGCTGCCCGCCCACCGCGTGGCGCGCGGGCCGTGGCCAGCACCAGCCCGCCCACCACCAGGCCCACCCCCAGCAGCTGGGTCGTCGACGGCGCTTCGCCCAGGATGAGCATGGCCAGCCCGACGGCGGCCACCGGCTGGATGAGCAGCACGATCGAGGTCAGTGCCGAGGGGAGCCGGGGGAGCGCGACACTGATGAGCAGGTAGCCCACCACCTGGGCGCTGAGGGCCAGGATCACGAGCCATCCGTGGGCCGGCAAGGTGGGAAGGAATGTGACCTGGCCGAGGACCGCGCCGGCCAGTGCGGATCCTGCCGCGGCAGAGGCGGTGGCGTCGAACAGCGGACCGGCGGGACGCCGCGGGTCGCGGTTGCCCATGCGCTGGACGAGCAGGAACCCGGCGTAAGCGGCGCCGGTGAACAGGCCCAGGACGACCCCCGCCAAGGGGTTCTCCCCGTAGGCGTCGGAGCCGACCACGCCGGAGATGAGCACCACCCCGACCAGCGCGATGACCAGCGCCCCCACCAGCCGCGCGGTGAGGCGCTCCCCGAAGAACAGCCATGCGGCGACGGCCACGAAGACGACCTGGGTGTTGCCCAGCACGGTCGCCAGCCCCGCCCCCACCATGGCGATCGAGTAGTGCCAGGCCACCAGGTCGGCGGCGAAGAACAGGCCGGCGATGAGCGCCAGCCGGCGCTGGCCCGGCGCCCGCGGGCCGAAGCGGCGTTGCTCGGCGCGAGCCAGCCACCACAGCACCGGCAGCGCGTACAGGCACCTGAAGACGGCCGCGGTTGCCGGCTCGACGTTGGCCAGCCGCACCAGGACCCCGGTGAACGCGATCGTCAGTCCGCCCAGCAGCGCGGCGAGCACAGGACGCGAGCCGAGCAGGTGCAGCGGCGGGGCCAGCTCGTTGCTCATGACGGCTACTCTAGGCGCCCCGATGCCCGCCCTGCCGACCGGCACCCTGACCTTCCTGTTCACCGATATCGAGAGCAGCACCCGCGTCCTCGAAACGCTGGGCGACGCCTATCGGTCTGTCCTGGAACGCCACCACGCGCTGCTGCGCGAGGCGATCGCGGCCGGCGAAGGCATCGAAGTCAGCACCGAAGGGGACGCCTTCTTCGCCGTCTTTCCATCGGCCCCCAAGGCGGTCGCCGCGGTTGCCCAGGCCCAGCGCGCGCTGGCGGCCGAGCCGTGGCCGGACGGCGTCGCGATCCGGGTGCGGATGGGCCTGCACACCGGGGAGGGCGTCCTGGGCGGGGACAACTATGTCGGCCTCGACGTCCACCGCGCCGCCCGCGTCGCGTCGGCCGGCCACGGCGGGCAGGTGATCCTGTCCGCAGCGACCCAGGCCCTGGCGGAAGGCGTCCTCCCGCCGGGAGTCAGCCTGGTCGACCTCGGCCAGCATCGGCTCAAGGATCTCTCGCGCCCGGAGCACCTGTGGCAGATCGCCATCGATGGGCTGCCGGCCACGTTCCCCGCACCGCGCACCCTGGATGCGACGCCCAACAATCTGCCCCTCCAGCTGACCTCGTTCCTCGGCCGCCAGCGGGAGGTGGCCGACGCGGTGGCGCTGCTGGCGGAGCATCGGCTGGTGACCCTCACCGGCCCCGGCGGGACGGGCAAGACGCGGCTCGCCCTGCAGGTCGCGGCCGAGGCCAGCGACCGGTACCCGGACGGGGTGTACTTCGTGGCGCTGGAGCCCATCACCCGCCCCGAGCTGCTCCTGCCGACCATGGCCCAGGCCATGGGCCTCATGGATCCAGGGGCGGCGTCCGTGGATCGGCTGGCGGAGCACTTCGGCGAGCGAGCGTTCCTGTTGATCCTCGACAACTTCGAGCAGGTCGACGCGGCCGCCCCGCTGGTGGGGGATCTGCTGGCCCGGGCGCCGCGCCTCTCCGTCCTGGCGACCAGCCGCAGCCCGCTGCGCGTCTACGGGGAGCGGGAATACCCCGTCCCGCCAATGGGGCTGCCGGACCCCCGACACCTTCCCGAGCTCGAGCAGTTCACGCAGTTCGAGTCGGTTGCCCTGTTCATCGAGCGCGCGGTGGCCGTGCGCCCGGACTTCCGGGTGGACAACGCCAACGCGCCGGCGGTGGCCGAGGTGTGCGTGCGCCTGGACGGCCTTCCCTTGGCCATCGAGCTGGCCGCGGCGCGGGTCCGGGTGCTCACCCCGCAGGCAATCCTCGATCGGCTCAGCGACCGACTGGGGCTGCTTTCCGGCGGCGCCAGGGACCTGCCGGAGCGCCAGCAGACTCTGCGGGGCGCCATTGCATGGAGCCACGACCTGTTGGAGGACGACGACAAGCGCGCCTTCGCTCGGTTGTCGGTCTTCGCCGGAGGGGCAAGCCTCGATCAGATCGAGGACGTGTGCTTCGAAGCTCCCGACCGGCATCTCGCCCTGGATGTGGCCTCCTCGCTCGTCGACAAGAGCCTGCTGCGGGAGGAGTCCCCGCCCGGCGGCGAGCCCCGCTTCCGGATGCTGGAGACGATCCGCCAGTTCGCGGCGGAGCAGCTGGCGGCGCTCAACGACGCGGCGACCTACCGCCAGCGCCACGCGGCGAGTGTCCTGGCCTTGGTGGAGCGCGGCGCAGGCGAGGTCATGAGTCCCCAGGGCGGGGAGTGGCTGGATCGGTACGAGCTGGAGCGCGACAACATCCGTGCCGCCACGAGTTGGGCGTTGGAATCGGGCGCGGCCGAAACCGCCCTGCGCCTGCTGGCTGCCTGCTGGCGCTATTGGCAGATGCGCGGCTACCTGACCGAGGCGCGCGGGTACGCCAATCGCGTGATGGCGCTGCCGGCCCGTAAGAGCCATGCGGAGGCAAACGAAGCGGCCCTGGAGGCCGCCGGCGGGATCGCCTACTGGCAGGGCGATTGGCCGGCAGCGCGGCTGTGGTACGGCGAGACCCTCGATTTGGCTCGCGCTCGCGAAGACGACCGGGCGGAAGCCAATGCCTTGTACAACCTGACCTTCACCTACGCCTGGAATCCCGGGGACCAGAAGGAAGCCCTCAGGCTCGCCAACCAGGCCCTGGAGGTCAACCGACGGCTGGGTGACCGGGTGGGGATCGGGCGCGCGCTGTGGGCGCGCGCCAGCGCGGACTACTTCTTCGGGGACATTCCCGCCGCCATCAGCGCCCTCGACGAGGCGCTCGAGATCTTCCGGACGGTGGGGGACCGGTTCATGCTCGCCTGGAGCCTGTACATGCAGGGTCTGACCCTCCTCGACGCGGACCGTGATCTGCTGCACAAGGTGCTGGGCGAAGCGCTCGACATCTTCCACCAGACCGATGACGTCACCGGGTACGCCCTCGTCTTCGACGCCTTCGCCGCCGCGGCCCACTTCGAGGGCGACACCGTGCGGGCCATGCGCCTGGCGGGGTACGCGGCGGCCACCGAGAAACTGGCCGGCGGTGGCCTGGGAGTCCTGAATCGCCAGTACGCTGGATTCTTCCCCGAGCAGCAGATGGAAACGCCCGAGTACGCCGCGGCATACGCCGAAGGCCAGCAGATGGACCTTGAGCGAGCGATCCGGCTCGCCCGCCGCCAAGAGTAGGCGGTCCGAGCCCGGCAGGGCCTAGGCTGGCGCCGCCAGGTCGCGACGCGGGAACACCACGAGGGCCCACACGACCGGTAGGACGATGGCTACTCCCAGCAGCGCCAGGTCGAAGGGATCCAGGTTGCCGGTCACGATCTCGCCCGGGTTGAAGTGGTGGAAGAGCGAGTACTCCTGGGTCCAATCCAGGTCGGGCAGAAAGGTCCCCAGGATCTCGAAGAAGTAGTTGATCCCCAGGTACGCCAGGCTCAGGCCGATGGCCGGGCCGCGGCGGTCGAAACTCACGCTGGCGGCCAGCGAGAACGCCGCGAACGCGCCCCACAGCAGCATGCCGTTCACCCACACCATGGGGACCTGCCACTGGTCGATCTCGCCCGCCACACCCAGCAGGTTGATGCTCAGCACCTGGCCAGCAAGCAGGAGCGCCAAGGTGATGCCGATGGCGACCATGATCGCGATGCCCACGGACACGTAGAGCCGCCGCCGCGATACCGGTCGGGCGAGGAGCACCTCGAGGGTCCCCGCTTCGCGCTCGCCGGCCACGGCGCCGGCAGCCGCGCCCACCGCGAAGATGCCCACGAACCCGATGGCCAGCGGGTGTTGAACACCGATGGTCATCGCGCCACCCAGCGTGAACAGGCTGCCCGAGCCGAAGTTCAGCAGGTTCTCGGGGAATCCGACCTCCACCAGGCCGGCGAACAGGTCCTGAAAAGTCGTGTAGAAGGTGGGCACCAGGGCTCCCCACGCAAACGCGACGAGGCCAACCACCAGCAGCCGGGTCCGCTGCCAGTACAGCGTCTGACGGAAGAGCCGGAGGCTCACGCCGCGCCCCCGGGAGTCTCGGCGTCCTCGCCGGCGTAGAACTCGTAGAAGACCTCCTCCAGGCGGGCCGGCTCGATCAAGAGGTCCACCAGTGACGGGGAGGCCACAGCACGAACGAACGGCGCGACGTCCCCAGACAGGGTGGCCGTGATCCGGTCGCGGAAGACAACCACGTCGGCGATGCCGGGAACGTCGGACAGATCGGGTGTTCCGCCGCGCCAGCGCAGCGTCACCCGGCGCTTGCGGCGGGCGAGGAGCTCGTCCACGTGCTGGAGGGCCATCAAGTGGCCGGCGCGGATGATGGCCACCCGGTTGCATATCCGCTCGACCTCGGACAGGTAGTGCGAGCTCATGAAGATCGTCCGGCCCTCGGCGCGGATGTCCTCGAGGATTTCGTAGAACGCGAGCTGCATGAGCGGGTCCAGGCCCTCGGTCGGCTCATCGAGGATTGCCAGCTCGGGGTCGTGCTGGAGAGCCTGGATGACGCCCAGCTTCTGGCGCATCCCGCGCGAGTAGTCCCGCACCCTCCGACGCAGGTCCGATTCGGGCATCTGCAGACGCTCGGCAAGCTCCCCGCGCCGCACTGGCTCGCGTTGCTGAAGGTCGGCGTAGTAATCGAGTGACGCCGAGCCGCTCAGGGAACCGTAC
Organism: Candidatus Limnocylindria bacterium; assembly: GCA_036397375.1. Classification (GTDB taxonomy): domain Bacteria; phylum Chloroflexota; class Limnocylindria; order QHBO01; family QHBO01; genus DASTEQ01. The sequence continues at coordinate 6,172 of DASWJA010000042.1, read as the reverse complement.
GTGGCCATCCCGCCGGGCAGATAGCCCACCCGACGGCGCAGGGCCACCGAATCCGTCACCACGTCCAGGCCCAGCACGGTGGCCGACCCGCTCGTCGCATGCAGGTACCCGAGCAGCGTGCGGATCATGGTCGTCTTGCCCGCCCCATTGGGGCCGAGGAACCCGAAGATCTCGCCCCGCCGCACCTCCAGGCTGACCTCGTTCATGGCGCGGATCGTTCCGCTTCCGTGTCCCGGCCGGTGGAGGCCTCCGCCGTAATGCTTGGTGAGCCGATCGGTGCGGATGACCGGTTCGGTGGAGAGTCCCGGGTGGGGCGTATCGCGGGCGACCAACGTCCCGGGAGCCTAGCGCATGGCGGCAGGTATGGTCGGTCCCGCTCGCTCGGTCCCGCACTGCGGGGTGGAGGGGGCTCCCAGCCTCGAAGCCGCACTGCGCGTGGCGGTGTCGCTGGAGTAGACTCAGGCTCCGGCCGTCGCCCGTTGCGGGCGCGGTCGTCCTTCTGTCCTTCCTCGTCTCCACCCCGCCAGGGCTTTCGCCCGCATGAAGGCTGCTTGACGCCCGCATGAAGATCGCCGTCCCGCGCGAGACCGCCGAAGGCGAAACGCGCGCCGCCCTCACGCCCCAGATCGCCGGCCAGCTTGTTGCGGCCGGCAACCAGGTCCTGATCCAGGCCGGCGCCGGGGAGGCTGCCCATTTTCCGGATGCGGCCTACGCTGAGGCGGGCGCCACCCTGGTTCCGGACATTGCGGCGCTGTACGGCCAGGCGGAGCTCGTGCTGCGCGTGGGACGGCCCAGCAACGAGGAGATCGAGATGCTGCGGCCGAAGGCCGTGCTGATCGGCACGCTGGGGACGCTGGCCAACCCCCGGCTCGCTGAGCTCCTGGCCGAGCGGGGGATCACGGCCATCAGCATGGATGCCATCCCGCGCATCACACGCGCCCAGAGCATGGACTCGCTGTCCAGCCAGAGCACGGTCGGCGGGTACAAGGCTGTCCTGCTGGCAGCCAGCCGGCTGCCGAAGTTCTTCCCGCTGCTTACCACGGCGGCGGGCACCGTCCGTCCCGCCCGAGGCCTGATCATGGGCGCTGGGGTGGCGGGCCTGATGGCGATCGGGACCGCCCGCCGGCTGGGCGCGGTGGTCGAGGCTTTCGACGTGCGGCCAGCGGTCAAGGAGCAGGTCGAGAGCCTGGGGGCCACGTTCGTTGAGGTGCCCGTGAACGAGGAGGAGAAGGCGTCTGCTGAGACGTCGGGCGGGTACGCGCGGGAGATGAGCGAGGACTACCAGCGCCGCCAGAGCGAGCTGATTGCGGAACGGGTCAAGGCCGCCGACTTCGTCATCACCACGGCCCTCATCCCGGGCCGCCCGGCGCCACGGCTGATCACCGCCGACATGGTGCGCACCATGCAACCGGGGAGCGTGATCGTGGACATGGCCGCGGAGGCGGGTGGGAACTGTGAGCTGACCGAACCCGGCCGCGAGGTGGTCGACAGCGACGTGATGATCATCGGTTTGACGAACCTGCCGGCCACGGTCCCGACCCACGCCACCCAGATGTACGCCAAGAACGTCCAGACCCTGGTCGACCACCTGGTCCACGATGGCAAGCTGACCCTTGATCTCGAGGACGAGATCACGCGCGGAGCGACCATCACCCACGGCGGGAAGATCGTTCACGAGGCAACCGCGCAGGCCCTCGCGACGCAGATTGCCGCGCGAACCGCCGAGGCCAAGAAATGACCGAGGCGCTGAATCCCCAGGCTCTGGTCGACGCCCTGCTCGTCCTGGTCCTGGCCGCGTTCGTCGGCTACGAAGTGGTGAGCAAGGTGCCGACCATGCTCCACACCCCGCTCATGTCGGGGGCGAACGCGATTCACGGCGTGATCGTGGTGGGGGCCATCATCGTGACCGCCACATCCGGGTCGCCGCTTCAGCTGGGCCTGGGACTCCTTGGCGTGATCCTGGGAACGGTCAACGTGGTGGGCGGCTTCGTGGTCACGGATCGGATGCTCGAGATGTTCCGGGGCCGACGGGACGACAAGGCAATCGGCGGCCAGGCATCCGGCGACAAGGCATCCGGCGGGAAGCCATGACGACCCTCGGGCTGGCAACGTTCGGTGTCTACCTGGTCAGCTCCGTCTCGTTCATCCTGGCGCTGAAGTTTCTGGCCTCGCCTCGAACGGCGCGCACCGGAAACCTGCTCGGAGCGGCCGGCATGGCGCTGGTGGTGGGGTGGACCGTGTTCACCGTTCCCGGGCTTCTTGCCAACTGGTGGGTTCTCGCGGTGGGTGGGCTGATCGGGTCCGTCAGCGGCGTAATCGGCGCCCGCCGAGTGCCGATGACCGCCATGCCCCAGATGGTGGCCATCTTCAACGGCGCCGGCGGCGGGGCGGCTGCCGTGGTGGCCGTTTCGGAATTCCTGACCGCAACCGCCGAAGGCGGGGCCGGAAGCGAGCTCTTGCCGGTTGTGCCAGTGGTCGCCACCCTGCTGGGCGCCGTCATCGGATCCGTGTCATTGACCGGCTCGATCGTGGCGTTCGGCAAGCTTCAGGGGTTCATCGCCCCCCGCCCGGTGACGTATCCCGGCTCGCGGATCGTGGCCGGGCTGCTGCTGGCCGCCCTGCTGGCGATGGCCGTGGCACTCGCATTCGTCACGAACGACACGACGCTGTTCCTCGCCTTCGTTGGGCTCGCCCTGGTGGCCGGGGTGGTGCTCGTGATGCCCATCGGCGGGGCGGACATGCCGGTCGTGATCAGCCTGCTGAACTCGTACACCGGGATTGCGGTGGCGGCCACGGGATTCGTACTGGGCAATTACGCGCTGCTTATCGCTGGCACCCTGGTCGGAGCGTCGGGGGCGATCCTGACCCAGCTCATGTGCCGGGCCATGAACCGGTCCCTCCTCAACGTCCTGTTCGGCGCATTTGGGACCGGGGGCGGGGCCGTGGTCGCCGGCGCCGGTGGGGAGCAGGCCGTCCGGACCATCAACGCTGAGGACGCGGCGGTCCTGATGGCGTATGGCAAGAGCGTGATCATCGTCCCCGGCTACGGGATGGCGGTTGCCCAGGCCCAGGCTCCGGTCCGCGAGCTGATGGACCTGCTCCTGGCCCGCGGGGTGGACGTCCAGTTCGCGATCCACCCGGTGGCCGGTCGCATGCCGGGCCACATGAACGTCCTGCTGGCCGAAGCCAACGTCCCATACGAGCGGCTCAAGGAATTGGACGAGATCAACGACGCCTTCGCGAAGGCCGACGTGGCCCTGGTCATCGGTGCCAACGACGTGACCAACCCGGCCGCCCGGACCGATACGACCTCGCCCATCTACGGCATGCCGATCCTCAATGTGGACCACGCCCAGAACGTCATCGTCCTCAAGCGCAGCATGGCCGCCGGCTTCGCGGGCATCGACAACCCGCTCTACGCCGATCCCAAGACGGCCATGCTGTTCGGCGACGCCAAAGACACGATCCAGGACCTGGTGTCCGGAGTCAAAGCGGCCTAGACCGATGGGCATGGTCCCCGGCCCGAGGGCGCGACTCAGCGAATGTCCACCAGATGTACATACCGGCCAATATCCGGCCCCATGCCACCCGTTGCCTGGCCTTCCTTGCCCGAAATGATCACTCCGCGCACCAAGTGGCCAATGTATGGACGATTCACGCCTCCACGCCGCCCCTTCTTGGCCGATGTGTACGCCCCGTGTACAACGAGCCGGGGTCTGCCGTCCTGGCCAAGGGCGGCTAGCGGTTGACGCGGACCGCCCGCCACACGGCGCGCAGGCCGGCCCGCTGCCCGTACAGCAGGACGCCGGCCGAATAGATGCGGGCGGCCACCCACAGGGCGAGCGCGACACCGACGATGAGGAACACGAACGCCAGGCCGATCTCCCACGGCTCGATATTGCCCAGCACCATCCGGATCGGGATCAGGTACGGGCTGAAGAACGGCACGAAGGACAGGCCGTGGACCCAGTCGGCGTCGGGGACGTTGAGCGCGGTGAACGACGCGAGGTAGCCGGCCACCCCGACCAGGATCATGGGCCCGGTGATGTTCTGGACCTCCTCCTGGCGCGAGGCGGTCGAGCCGAGAGCGGCATACAGCGTCGCGTACAGCCCGAACCCCCCGACAAAGAACAGACCGACCACCGCCAGCAGCGCCGGATCGAGGCCCTGGACCTCGAGCGATGGGCCCGGCGCCGCGCCCAGCACCAGCTCGCTGACCGGGCCCTGGAGCAGCAGGCCGCCCAGGGCCGCCGCCACGACCACCACGTACTGGGTCAGCCCCGCGCCGCCGGCGCCCATGACCTTGCCCAGCAGCAGCTGGCGGGGCGTGGCGGCGGTGATCAGCAGCTCCATGACTCGGCTGGCCTTCTCCTCCGCCACGCTGGTGGCGACCCATTGGCCATAGGTGATGACCGCCATGAACATGAGGACCACCAGGGCCGTGGCCAGCAGATAGCGCGGGCCGAAGTTCTCCTCGGGGTCGATGGCATTCGGGTCGACGGGGGTCACGCCGAACGCGGTGGGAGCGAAGATTTCGCCCACCTGGCTCGGATCCACGCCGGCCCGCTCCAGACGGTCGGCGACCGCCACCTGTCCGACGGCGGTGTTGACGGTGAAGACCAGCCCGCTGGTCGGCCCCTCGGCGGTGTACAGGTCAAACGCCAGGTCGCCGGCCGCGCCGCGGTCCACCGTGACCAGCCCGTCCCGCTCGCCGGCCTCCACCGCGGCGCGTTCCGCATCCACATCGGCCGTGGCCTCGGCCTCGACGCCGGACTGCTCCATGCCGTTCAGGATGGCGACCAGCCCGTCGGCTCCCAGCTCGGCCTCGGGACGGGCGGCATACACCGCCACCGACGCGGGCTGGTCGAATCCCAAGGCGCTGACCCCGACCGGCAGCAGCGCCAACGCCGCTCCCACCAGGGCCAGGATCAGGGTCACCACCTGGAACACCCGGCTCCGCACCCGGAGGCGGAACTCCCGCGCTGCAACCGTCCATGCGTTGGGGAACAAACCGCCGATCACGAGACTCCCTCCGTGCCGCCGTCCCGCGTCTGCCCCGGCGCCAGGTGCCGCTCCTCCGCAACCTCGGCCGGGCGACCAACGTGCTCGATGAACACCTCCTCGAGCGAGGGATCGGTGATCTCGAAGCGCGTCACCCGTTCGCCGCGCTCAAGCGCGGCCTGCAGCAGCGAGGCCGGATCGGTACCGGTCCGGACATGAAGCTCAAGGTAGTCCTCGCCTCGCCGGGTAAGGCTGACGCCGGGCATCTGCTCGACCCACGCCAGCCCATCGGTACCGTCCGCGCCGTCGGCGGCCAGGCGCACGACCTGGCGGCCCATGGCCCGCTTGACGTCGCGGACGTTGCCGGCGACCACCACCCGGCCCTGGTCGACGATGACGATCGACTCGCACAGCTCTTCCACCGTCTCCATCTGGTGGGTCGAAAAGATGAGCGCTTTGCCGCGGCGCCGCATCTCGAGGAATGCCTCCTTGAGCAGCTGGACGTTGACCGGGTCCAGGCCGCTGAACGGCTCGTCCATGATCAGGACGTCGGGGTCGTGGAGGATGGCCGCGATGAACTGGATCTTCTGCTGGTTGCCCTTGGACAGCTCCTGGACCTTGCGGTCGCGGTAGTCGGGGATCCGGAATCGCTCCAGCCAGTCCTCCACGTCGGCGGTCGCCTCGCGTCCTGGCACGCCGTACAGGGCGGCGAAGAAGCGCAGCACTTCCATGACGGTCATCTGGAGGTACAGCCCACGCTCTTCCGGCAGGTAGCCCCACGTCCGGCGCGGGACCTCGGTGTTCGCCCGGCCCTGCCACGTGACCGCCCCTGAATCCGCGCGCAGGATGTCGAGCACGATCCGCATGCAGGTCGTCTTGCCGGCACCGTTGGCCCCCAGCAGGCCGAAGATGCGGCCCGGCTCGGACGAGAAGCTCACGCCATCCAGGGCGACGACTTCGCCGAAGCGCTTGACCACCGTGTCGACCACCAGGGTCATGGGGCGCCGATGCTACCCGGTGCGACCACCCGGTGTGTCAACCCCCAAGCGGCAACCGGTTAGAGTCCCGGCATGGACCGATGGAATGGCCGATGGGTGGTCTTCGACGTCGGCGAGACCCTGGTCGACGAGACCCGGGTATGGGGCGCCTGGGCCGATGTCGTCGGCGTGCC
>DASWJA010000041.1:0-2413 GCA_036397375.1 Candidatus Limnocylindria bacterium | reverse complement strand
CGGAGGTGGCGCCGGGCGATGACCTGGGGTCGCTCATCGCGGCGGCGCTGGGCGCCGCCGGCATCGGTCTGTCCGACGACGACGTGCTGGTGGTGACCCAGAAGATCATTTCCAAGGCCGAGGGGCGAGTGGTGGACCTGGCATCGGTGCAGCCGTCGGCCCGGGCAGTCGAGTGGGGGGAGCGGTGGGGCAAAGACCCGCGCCAGGTCGAGCTCGTGCTGCGCGAGAGCGCCGAGGTGGTGCGCATGGCCGAGGGTGGGCTGATCATCAGCCGCACCCACCACGGCCTGGTGTGCGCCAATGCCGGGGTGGACCTCTCGAACACTGGGCCCGGGGCCGGTGAGCGGGCGACGCTGCTTCCCAGGGACCCGGACGCGTCCGCACGTGGCATCCGCGAGCGGCTGGGGGAGCTGGCCGCAGCGCGCCCCGCGGTCATCGTCTCCGACTCGTTCGGTCGACCGTGGCGGGACGGGATCACCGATGTGGCGATCGGGGCTGCCGGGATCGAGGTCCTGGCGGACCTGCGTGGTCAGTCGGATGCCGATGGGCGGGAGCTGCACGCGACGGTGGTGGCGGTCGCAGACGAACTGGCCGCGGCGGCCGAGCTGGCAGCCGGAAAATCCTCTGGCCGGCCGGTGGTCCTGATCCGCGGCTACCCGTATGCGAGGCCGGTGGGCGAGGACCGCGGGGCGCGCCCGCTGGTCATGGATCGCACCCGCGACCTGTTCCCATAGGTCGTGCCGAGGTTACCCGACCTGACCGCGCCCCGCATCGGTCTCGATGTTCACCTCATGTACATATCGGCCAAATACGACCTCTCGGCGTCCGTCAGGGTGGTCAAAACAGCCGTTCATGTACGTTGAGTGAACAAAAGGGGCAGATTCGGGGCATCCAGCGCCTCGATCGGCCGGAATGTTGGCCGTTCGGTACACCTGGTGAACAAATGCTCCTGGGCGGTCGCCTCCCGGACTAGCCGTGATTCACGAACACGTTGTCTAGCGGGCCGGTTGGAGGAAGAGCGAGACGATCTCGCCGTTCTCGACCCGGAAGTTGGCCTCCACGTGGAGCGGCTGGATGCCGGGTCGAATGACCGTCACATCCGCGATCAGGGACGCGCCCATGTTGCGGCTGTCGTTGACGTACATCCGGAAGCCGTCACCGGCCCGGATGAACCAGCCGCCCACCCGGTCGCGGCCGCGCAGGTTGGTCCGCTCGTCCGAGCCGGGTGTGGAGATGCCCATCACGGCGAACTCCGAGAACAGGTCGACCGCGCGCTCGCGCTGATCGTCATTGATGAGCTCCAGGAACAGGTCGATGGTCTCGGTGGCGCCCATGGCCCGCGAAGGATACCGTGGGCCTGATGGAACCGCTTCGCATCGGGCTGGTGGGTTGGGGGACCGTGGGATCGGCGCTCGGCGCGCTGGTGGAACGCGGTCCGTTGGCGATGCGGCTGGCCTGGGTGGCGGTCCGCGAGCCTCGCCGCGAGCGCGGGGTGGCGCTTCCTGAGGGCGTGCCAGTGGCCGGGGAGCCGGGCCCGCTCGACGAGATCGACGCGCTGGTGGAGCTGGCCGGTAGCGTGTCCCAACCGCGTCGCTGGGCCGAGGCGGCGCTGTCTGCGGGCCTGCCCTACGTGACGGCCAACAAGGCGCTCCTCGCCGCGCACGGTGGTGAGCTGGCCGAGCTTGCCGCCCGCCACGGCGGGGCGCTGCTGGCATCGGCTTCGGTTGGGGGTGGAACGCCGATGCTGGAGGTCACCGAGCACCTGGCGGCATCCGGCCGCGTCCGGCGACTGCGTGGCCTGCTGAACGCGACCACTACCTTCATCCTGGCGGGCATGGGCGAGGGCCAGTCGTACGACGACGCGCTGGCGGCGGCCCAGGAGGCCGGCTACGCCGAGGCCGATCCGTCGCTGGACCTGGACGGGCGCGACGCGGCCCAGAAGCTCGCCATGCTGGCCTGGGTGGCGTGGGGTCGCTGGCGCTCGGAGGGGGAGGTGCGCCGGACTGGAATCGTCGGCCGGTCGGTGGCACCCGGCGAGGTGGTGCGGCTGGTAGCCGAGGCCACGTCCGACGAGCTGTCGGTCGGACCGGTCGCGCTGGACCGCGGTTCGCCGCTGGCTGGGCCACGGGGCGTGGAATGCATGCTAGAGATCGAGCTCGAGGGGGCGAAGAGCATCACCATCCGGGGGCCCGGGGCGGGCCCCGTCTCGGCGGGGGCGGTGTACGCCGACCTGGCGCGCCTGGCGCGCGGGGAGCGGCCGATCCTCGGAGGCTGGCCCCGTGCCTGACTGGCCGGTGGTGGGCGTCGCCGGGGCCCGCGGGCTGGTTGGCGGCGTGTTCCTCTCGATCCTGGCCGATGCCGGCCTGCCGGCCGGCTCGCTGCGGGCCTTCGGCACCGAGGAGGGGCGAGTCGA